>CATZDQ010000172.1 GCA_958417695.1 uncultured Clostridiaceae bacterium
GTCTGTATACATAGCATCTTTATCAGATACATTCACATCATCTTCTACACCTGCTAATTTTCCTAGTTCTGCTTCTACAACCACACCATGTGCATGCGCATATTCTACCACTTGCTTGGTAACTGCTATATTTTCTTCAAAATCATATTTAGAACCATCTATCATAACAGATGTAAAACCTGCATCTATACACATTTTACAAGTTTCAAAATCTGGCCCATGGTCTAAATGGATGGCTACTGGTATTTCTGGATGTTCTTCTACTGCAGCTTCTACCATTTTCATTAAATAATGGACTCTTGCATATTTAATGGCACTAGAAGAAGCTTGCATAATCACTGGTGATTGGTTTTCTGCTGCTGCATCCATAATTCCTTGGATAATTTCCATATTATTAACATTAAATGCACCTATTGCAAAGTGCTCTTTCATTGATTTTTCAAACATTTCCTTTGTCGTTACTAAAGGCATAATCTGTTTCCTCCTTTTCGTTTCTTAGATAAGAAACTTTATATTTTATTTCGTGTTTATTATATCCTTATATATACTCTAAAGTCAATGTCTTTTTTGTGAACTTCCAAAAAAGAAAAATCTACAAGGAAGTTTAAACAGGTGTCTTAAATTCCTTATAGATTTTTTTAATTCTTATTTGTTTTCAATATTTTTGTAACTGCTACACATAGACTCATCTGGCTCCTTTGTGTAACAATCTTGTATTGGTGTTACAATAATTTGCTCTAAACTGCATTCTTGTTCATGATTTCGATTATATTTACAGCTAGTAACTGTGCAATTGATTCTTTGATTTTTTTCCATTTTTCCATCATCCTTTCTTCCTTGCGATATTCTTCTTTTAGTATGTGCTAATTTCAAAAAAGTATGATGTTTTTTTATTAAGATTTTCGAATTTTTTCGTCAAATTCTTCCCAAGATTTACTAAAAACATGATTGGAAAACATTTCCTTTAAACCAGTAATTTGTTTTAATCGTATGATTTCATCTAGTTCCATACCTAAATGTTTAGAAATCTGTTCTTCTGACCATCCCATATCTGTTAAATCTAATACGATATGAGACATATCCACAATTTGATGGGTTCCTCTTGCACGATTATGTCTAATAGTACTTGCCATACGATTTTCTAGGTCTTTATCTATTGTTACAATAGGAATTTGTTTTAAATGGAAATACTCTCTTGCACAACGATACCTGTGAAAACCATCAATTACTATGTATTTATCATTTTCTTGGTCATAATAGGTAACAATCGGCTGTGTATAACCGTCTTCTTCTATTGAGTGTTTTAATAATTCCATTTCCGGAGGTGCTACTTTATTCGGATTATAGTCATTAGCTACTACTTTATCAATATCTACCATTTTTACATTTAATACTGGAAATTCTATTTCTTTCATATTTATTTACCTCTTTTTACATCCATTCTCTATTTTTTAATTCGAAATAATTACAAAATTTTTATAGTGGCAACTATCATCTACTTTAAATCCAGCTTTTTCATAAACATTTTGGTAGAGATTGGTAACAATGCTTGGTGCTATTTTTTTATCTTTCCCTACGGTTACTAAAATTTCCTCTAAATACTTATCTTTTACACTATATACGTTTTTAATCACATCATTGGTCATAGAAATAAAGGCTACGATTCTGTCATCATCGATAATTGTATACCAATCTTTATTATTGTCATCATAAATTCTATCATTGGTTTGTCTTTCTACTAATCGAGAGCCAAACATTCTTCCCATATAATGATAAAACTTTTCATATTTGTTATTCATTTTTATTACCATAATTTTCTCCCCTTATTTTACATTTGTTTATGTATCTAAAAATTCATCTCCTGATTCAATCACTTTAATTAAATATTTGTCATCTGTTCTAGTGGTTTTATTTAATAAATTATCCCATTTATGAATTAATCTTTTTAATTCTTTATCATCGGATTTCGTTTGTGCAAAGGATAGTCTACGTAAATAAAAATCATTTTTTTCAATAGCTCTGGCAATTCTTCTCCAGGAAATTGCTTTTTTTTGATTTTCTAGTTTACATTCTGCTATCTCTGGTATTTGATGGATATCTACCCCATATTTATTTTTATACCATATCATAAATTTTTTTATTTTTCTATAATAATGCATCATCAAATCTCGGTTATAGATGCCTATACTTTCTAATAAGAATACCGTATATTCTTGCCAGGACATGAAGGATGGCTTACTAGATTTTATATTTCCTAATGCTGTGGTTTTACAATAAATGTTTCCAATGTTTACACCATTAACACGCTTTAAAACTTTTCCCCAGGTGTCATATTCTAATGCTTTAAATTGATTTAAACCATTTCTTTGATCATCTCCATAAGGCTGACAAAGTCTTTGTTCATAAATACTAAGGCCATTCTTATACATGAGTTCATAAATATAATTAAATTTCAAATCTAATCTACTAACTGCTCCCCATATATCATCTACTTTCCAGTCATAGATGGGATAGAAATTATAGACTTCTATATGTTTGTCATTCACTTTTAATTTTGTTGTCCAATTATAATCCTTTAAAGTAACTTTTCTATCTTGAAAAGCAATCGTTCTAAAACGATTTAGGCTTTCATCTGTTCTAATTCCAATTCCACAAGCTACTTTTCCTTGATATTTTTTTTGATACCAATCTGCAAATTGAACAATAAATTCTTCGAATTCTTCCCCTTTTCGAAACCAATTGAAAGGACAGTTTCCAATATGTATAGCATCTTGTGGCATGTCACGTACCCATAGATTTTTACTCTCTTCTTCCCAGCAAATCCATTTTGGTTGTAAAACGGAAACAGCATTTCTTAGCGCCATTGGTAACGCAATATGATAAAAATCCCTGATTTGTGATAGCGTTTTTAGTTCTTCAATATGTTCTATGGTTCTAGCATATTGTGCTTCTAAATCTATAAATAATACATCAAATTTTTTTCCCATCTTTTCTGCTACAATATTGGCTAGTTGTACCATGACAGAACTGTCTTTTCCTCCACTTACACTAAAATATACATTATCAAATTCCTCAAATATAATTTCTAATCTTTCAAAAGCTGCATCTAATACATTTTTTTCTAGATATTTTTTTGCCATAATTTCTCCTTCTTGATGTTGGTGATTATTCACTTATATTTTCTATACTATGTAAACACATTAGCTTCATTATAACATATATTTTCCAAAAGTGGTAAATTTTTCAAAAAAATAATAGAATTTCCAGTTTTTATAAAAAAAAATGGATATTTTTTCCTTTCTTTTTTCCGAGTATATAGG
Source organism: uncultured Clostridiaceae bacterium (assembly GCA_958417695.1). Lineage (GTDB taxonomy): Bacteria > Bacillota > Clostridia > TANB77 > CAG-508 > UMGS1663. Next base: position 3,321 of record CATZDQ010000172.1, read on the forward strand.
GCTTTATTACATATTTTATGCTATATGTATATTACCAAAGTGATAATTTTTTTATTTTCCTTTACCCATCCTCCTTTCTTTAAAAGTGTGAATATGATTCATACCTATTAAAAAGAAGCCACCTGTGGTAGCTTCTATTGTTCTTTTTCATATAAAATTAGCGTTCTTTCTTTTCCTTCTCTTTGTGAGTTTATTGGGTTTTCAAGTAATTTCTGAATGTTTTGTTTTGTTTCGAAGAAGGGTTCATATCCATCCGAATAGGCACATATATATTT
>CATZDQ010000173.1 GCA_958417695.1 uncultured Clostridiaceae bacterium
TACATTTCCCATCTGTGGTTGCTTTATCTCTTTATCTTTAAAGTTCTGGGTAGCTAGTACCTCAAATTTTTGCATATAAGACTCTATCTCTTGTGCTAAGAATTGATAAATAGCTTCTTCTTTAATTAAAATTAATCGTTTATGTGCTGTATCTAACATAAATCCTGTTTTTCTAAAAGTTTCTAGCACTTCATCTTCTTTAACTACATCCCTTGCTACGGTTACTTTTTCTTCTGATAATGGATTAAATTCCGTATCTCCATATCCAAATAAAATATCTGCTGTAATATAATTATTTTTATCATAATCTAAGAATACTTTTACATATAAGTCTTCTGGTATGTAGTCTTCAATTTCTTGTTCTTCTACCTTAGAAAGGTCCATGTGTTCTTTTATCTTTGGAAATACGATTGAAAAGAGCTGTGGTAATTCTGACTTTGGAAATACAATTTCATTGGTAAAATTCGTTCTAAATACTTGTAATAAGGAAAGAATTGTCTCTTGAAAGGTTTTATGACAACGATACATCGTATTTGCTTGTAAAAAGTAGATATATTGCTTTCCTTCTAATAAATCATAATTATAAATATCGATACTTGGTATTAGACGATATTCTGTCGCATTTACTTTTTCTATAGCAAATTGAACATCTGGTTCTCCGTCTTGCAAACGAATACTTGCTCCTTGATTATACTCTTTCTGCATAACAATTTCTTTTCCCTTTAGTATTTCAAACAAATCATCCAATCCGGTATTAGATATCGTAATATATCCATCATTGATATTTTTAGCATAAATCGTATATTCCCCTGTTTCACTAGCATACTTCATAATTTCTGCATATTTTAAGATATATTGTAACAAAGGCAAGCTCTCTTTAGTAAAGGCCTCTTCTGTATGCACAAATCCTAATTTAGTTCCATAACGATAAAATTGTTTATTTAGCATCCTATCATAAAACTCTGGTAAATTTTTTAACTTATATAATTGTTTGTCTCCTATTTTTACAGATAGTTTTAAGGTCTTGTGATAAGAATCAAAAATAAATTGTGGTTCTATACGAACGGTATGTGGTAATATATCTTCTTGTTTATTTTCTGGTGCCACTTCACTATCTGGATAAAAAGTATGAATTAACTTTTTAAAAGTCCTATATTTTTCTTCTTGTTTCTTTTTTTGAAATTGGTTATATACATGAAAATCAGTTTCTTCTTTCGCACTATCACTTGTAAAAATTCTAACATACTCGCTATTTTGTGAAAATTCTATCATTGTTGCTACTACATGTTTACAAGCGGCATAATATTGCTCATAATCTGGGCAAGTACATTGCACATTTTCAATTTCTCCTTGTTTTACTTGTATATATACCTCATAAAAATCCATTTGTCCTCGTACCTTAGCACGAAGTTCAAAATTGCGAGCATCCTCATATACCACTTTCGTAATATGAACTCTTTTTTCTGCTACGTACTCTTCTGCTCTTTGTTTTCTAGCAATCCCTGCATCTTGGTATAATTGTTCTAAAAGATTAGCATCTACAATCATGATTTTCCCCAATTCTCCTTTTTTAATAAAGCTTTTTTCTCATTTTTCCTAGTGATTGATTATATAATAATTTTCTACTAATTACAATATCTTTAAGATTTAAGTTTTGGTATTTCTAAAATATTTTCAATTTATCACAAAAAGGAAGAGATTTTTTCCTTCTCTTCCTTCTTTCTATTTTTTTGTTTTTTTCTTAGTCGCTACTTTTTTGGTCTTCTTTTTTGGCTCTTTGGTTACTGCTGCCTTCTGTTTTTCTTCTATAGATACTTTTTGCTCAGGGTCCCATTTTTCTCCTGGCTTTGGTTTATTCCAAGAAATATACTGACAAGTTGCTGGATTGTTTTCACAAATGTAAAAATTTCTCTTACGTTTTGTTTTCTTCACAATCACTTTTCCCCCACAACTTGGGCAAGGCACATCAATCGTTTCTATAATGGGTTTCGCATTTTTACATTCTGGATAACCTGGACAAGCTAGAAATTTACCATACCTTCCATATTTATATACCATCATTCTGCCACATTTCTCACAAGCTACATCTGAAACCTCTTCTTCTAGTTTAACATGTTCTAATTCTTTTTCTACCTTTTCAACTTGTTTTTCAAAAGGTCCATAAAACTGGCGAATAACTTGTTTCCATGGCTCGTTTCCTTCAGCTACTTCATCAAATTCCGCTTCTATTTTAGCTGTAAATTCTACATTTACAATATCTGAGAAATTTTCTGTTAATAACTTATTGACAATTCTACCTAACTCTGTAGGCATTAATTGTTTTTGTTCTTTTTCAATATAACGTCTTTCTAAGATTGTGGTAATGGTTGGAGAATACGTACTTGGTCTACCAATTCCTTTTTCTTCTAACGGTTTTACCAAACTTGCTTCTGTATATCTTGGTGGTGGCTCTGTAAAGCTTTGTTTTGGTTCTAATTTTTGTTTCTTTACTTCTTGCTTTTCTTCTAATGCTGGTAATTTTGTACTATCTTCTTCTTCTTTTCCATCTTTTGATTCTACATATAAAGTCATAAATCCTTTAAATTTCAAAGTCTGTCCATTGGCTTTAAAGGTATAATCATTAGCTTGTATATCTACTGCCATAGTATCATATACCGCAGCAGCCATTTGACTAGCAATAAAGCGATGATAAATTAAGCGATATAATTTATACTGGTCAGGTGTTAAAGCTTCTTTTATCTTTTCTGGTTCTAGTTCTACATAAGTTGGCCTAATACCTTCATGGGCATCTTGGGCATCTTTTTTGGTTTTATAATAGCGATTTTCATAATAATCTGCACCATATACACTTTCAATATGTTGTTTTGCTGCATTTCTAGCTTCTTCGGAGATTCTTGTAGAGTCAGTTCTCATATACGTAATTAATCCCACAGAACCTTTTTGTGGTACTTTTACTCCTTCATATAATCCTTGTGCAACAGACATCGTTTTCTTTAAAGTAAAACCTAGTTTTCTAGAAGCTTCTTGTTGCATTGTACTGGTTGTAAAAGGTGGTGCTGGTGTTCTTTTTTTCTCGCTTTTCTTGATATTCGTAACTATATATTTAGCATCTTGTACCGCTTTTAGAATATTATCTACTTCTTCTTGAGAATGAATTTCTTGTTTCTTGCCATCTTTTCCAAAGAAGTGAGCTTCAAAAGTTTTCTTTGACTTTTCATCTAACAAAATCGCATAAATATTCCAATATTCTTCTGGTATAAATTGCTCAATTTCATTTTCTCTATCTACAATTAATTTTACAGCAACAGATTGTACTCTACCAGCAGATAAGCCCCTCTTTACTTTTTTCCATAAAACAGGACTCATTTTATACCCCACTATACGGTCTAATACACGACGTGCCTGTTGAGCATCTGTCAAATGCATATCAATTTTTCTTGGATGTTTTATAGATTCTTGAACCGTCTCTTTTGTAATCTCATTAAAGGTTACTCTGCACACACTATCTTCTGGTATGGATAGAATATGTGCTAGATGCCAAGCTATTGCTTCTCCTTCACGATCA
>CATZDQ010000174.1 GCA_958417695.1 uncultured Clostridiaceae bacterium
AGTTTTTGTGGTTAAAAACATTTTATCATATTTTTGGTATTTCTCATATTTTTTTTATTTAGTGTGACATATCTATTGTAAACCTATACATTTTAAAATTTAATTAATATTTTTTATACTTACATTGTATCATAATGTTTTTTTCGTCAAGTCATTTTATCATTAGTCCCATAATTCACGTATATAGTCCCAAAGCCAATTCCTTCAATTTGCTTATCATTTTACTTTATCCATCGTTAATATTACTTTTTTTAATTATCTTTAACAGCTAATAGTGATTTGATTTTTCTTTCTTCAACTTTTTCATCTAAAATATTTCTTACTCCTTGATAATACACTCTTTCATTAGGCTTGATGGCAATGAAATCTATTTCTATATCATTATATTTTCCAACATATACTTCATACCCCTACGTAAAAGTTCTATACTTAATATCTAATTAATATATTTCCAAATTTTTTTATATTGTTTCAATTGCTCACTTTTCTTTATTTGTGCAACAGGATGATATAGTGGTATGATAACATAATTATTTATAACTATTTCTGGATGATTCGCAATCGTTTCCTTTAAAGTACTATCTATTATGAAATTTAACACTTTAGATAATGACATTAAAGGATAATATCCTAATGTAACTATTACCTTTGGTTTTAGAATTTCAATTTGCTTTGATAAGTGTTCACTACAATTTATAGTAGATTTTTTCAAATCTATATTATCACCTCTATAATTATCTCCTTGTCTTGCACACATTATTGCATTTGTAATAAATATGTCATTCAAAGTATATGTATTATTAGAAGATTCTTTTATATATGTTTCTAACAATTTTTTTGTCTTACTTGTTTCCGATTCTATTAGTTCTTTCCAATTACTTTTATCCTCTTTTACTAATTCATTTAATTTTTTCATATCTTTATAAGGACCCCAATCTTGACCTATTACCATAATTTTAGAATTCAACCTATTAAACCAATCTGTCCAAATTGAGGGAATGTTTATGCTAAAATTGTAATCTTCATAAATATTTATTAATGATTTTTTACTACATTTTAAATTTTTGCATTTTTTGCATTCACCTAGTCTAATAATAAATTGTTCGAATTGTTTCCTTTTCAAATTACTTTCTCCTATCATTACTACTTTCTATAAGAATTATAATATAATATTTTTCTATTAAATTCAAGTAAAGTAATTCCTACTTTTCGTTTTAAAAATTTAGTAAAATAGAAAAGCAAATTTAAAAGTGTTAAGTATAAAAAGTTAAAATGTTAAGTTTGTATTAAGTTCATTTTAGAAAAAGTCAAAAATTGTAATCTCTGAAATTACTAAAAATACTACATTTTATTTCTATTTCAAAAATATATAAAAAACGAGAAAACATTGGTATTTCAACATTTTCTCGTTTATCCTTGGAGGCGCCACCCGGATTTGAACCGGGGATCAGAGTTTTGCAGACTCGTGCCTTACCACTTGGCTATAGCGCCATATAATAAACTATATGCTCTTTTTTATTTTTTATGCCTATTTACGGCTAAAAATAAAATGGAGCGGAAAACGGGGCTCAAACCCGCGACCTCTGCCTTGGCAAGGAAGCGCTCTATCAACTGAGCTATTTCCGCATATGCTTTTCACAAAGCATTATTATCATAACAAAATTTTTAGCAAAAGTCAATAACTTGTTACGAAAAAAATGGGAACTCCATCATTTGATTTATATATCCTAACATTTGTAGCCAATAATTCCATACATCTTTCTTAAGAATCTCTCTTTCACATAAAATGTCTGTACTTTCTATGATTTCTTCTTTTTTCTTTACTATTAACTCACCAATTTTTGTATTTTTATTAACTGGTGCTTCATATTGATAAATTGCATGAATTTCTATATGTATATCTTTTTGCTCACCTTTTTTCAAGGGAATGCTTTTATTTTGTAATTCTTCTAACTTTAATTCCATGTTTGTGTTTTGTGCTTTATTTATATATATGCGCTTACTATTAATTTGTTTCCAATTTTCAAATTCTTTTTTAGCAATTTCTTCAACATTCACTCTTTCATAGTTCTTAAAAGCATATTCTATTAATTTAGAACTATCTAATGTTCTTTGTTTCTTTGTATCTGCTCCTAGGACCACCACTATAATTTGGTGACCATTTCTAGTGGTAGAGGTTACTAAACACCTTCCTGCATTTCCTGTAAAACCTGTTTTAACTCCATCTACGCCATTTAATACACCTAATAATTCATTTGTGTTATACAAATTTCTTGCTACTCCATTAATGGTAATTGTATATGTTTTACTATTTACAATTTGAGCAAAAGTTTTGTTTTGTAATGCATAATCTGTTAATTTTGCTAATTCACTGGCAGTTGTATAATGTTCATCATTATCTAATCCATGTGGTGTTACAAAATGTGTTTGAGTAAGGCCTAATTCTTTTGCTTTTTGATTCATTAAAGTTGCAAACCCTTCTAAATTTCCCCCCACATGTTCTGCAAGCGCTACTGCTGCATCATTTCCGTGAACGTAACATTAAGCCATATAATAAATCTCTAACTGTAATTTTATCTCCTGTATTTATTTTTAGTCTAGAGCCACCTGTTCCAGCTGCTTTTTTAGAAATGGTTACCACATCTGATAAATTTGCTTTTTCTAAAACAACGGTTGCTGTCATAATTTTAGTAGTAGATGCCATTGCTTTTTTAGTATTTTCATTTTTCCCCCACATAACTTGTTTCGTTGTTCTATCATAAATTGCGGCAGCTCTTGCATTAATAATCGGTTCTTCTGATGCTTCTATGCTAGACTCCACAATTAGTTCTTGTATTTCATTATCTTGTATTTCTTCTTCCTCATCGTCATCTGCATAAACCAAAGTATGACATGCTAATAAAGTACTTAATATGATTAAAGCCATTAACTTTTTTATCTTTATTTTGTTTTCTTTCATAAAAAAATCACCTTTTATATCTTATTTTTAAAAAGTGATTTTTATTACTGAAATTTATATTATCTTGCTCTATTCCCTGGTTGTATCTGTTCTTCTAAATCTTCCTCTATCATTTCAATAATCGCTTTTGTATCCTTAGTTGGATTTTGTTTTCTCTTCTCTTCTAATAATTCTTGTGCTCTTTGTGCATTTGGTAATCCTTCTTTATAATATCCCCATTTTACTGCTAATTCTTGATAATTCACTTGGTCATGTACATGAGACTTTGTATTTTTATCTCCATCTATATCTTCTATTTCTAACTTATCTTGTTGCTTAATTTTTCCTTTTTCATCTTCATGTATTTTGGCTTCTTGATAACTTCTTTCCACTTGCCTATAACCTGTCTTATATTCTCCTGCTAAATCTCGTTCTTCTTTTTCTATTTCCCACACATTATCAGTTTCTAATTCTCTATCTAAGCTTTTATTTCCCTCTATGTCCTTTCCTCCAATGGTTTTTTCTGGTGAATGGTATACTTTTATTTCTCCATATTGACCATTTTTAATAGCAAATGTTCCATTACCTATTTTAAATCTAGATAACAC
>CATZDQ010000175.1 GCA_958417695.1 uncultured Clostridiaceae bacterium
GTTACAGCAGGACTAGCCATTGTGGTAGTACTTATTTAAAGATACGGATAAGGAGTTAGGGGGAAATTACTTTATGGATATTAATTTATTATTCAAGATTGCAGCCATAGGTATTTTAGTAGCAGTATTACATCAGGTTTTAGTACGAGCAGGTAGGGAAGACCAAGCTATGATGACTACTTTAGCAGGTTTAGTCATTGTCTTAACCATGGTTATTAAAGAAATTAGTACTTTATTTGATACAGTAAGGACAATTTTTGGATTGTAAAAAATAAAGAGGGAAATAAAATATATGGAAATTGTAAAGATTATACGGTGTTGGATTAGTTAGCTTGATTATCATTATTATTTTAAAACAGTATAAGCCAGAATTTGTTATCTATGCTTCTTTACTAGCAGGTGCTATCATTTTAATGATGGTAATGTCTAAGATAGCAGCAATTATAGATTTATTAAGTAATTTGGCTAATCAAGCATCTATTCATAACGAATTTATTATTTTATTAATTAAAATAACAGGGATTGCTTTTTTGACAGAATTTGCAGTTAGCATTTGCAAAGACTCTGGAGAGACAGCTATTGCAACTAAAGTGGACATGCGGTGGAAGAGTCGTTATCATTGCTATGTCTATTCCTATTATTTCAGGTTTATTAGAAACGGTTATTAAGATACTACCGTAAAGGAGAACAAATGAAGAAAAAAGTAGGAACAATTTTAGGAATTATAGTATTACTCGTATGCGTAGTTCATACCAATAGTTTAGCACAAGAAGAAGTCAGTAGCCAGACACAAGAAATTATGAATGCACAAAAATCTTCTCTAAATATCCAGGGCTTTATACAAGCTGCTAACCAATACACAACCAATGTTTTTGGAGGAACAGATTATAATGATTTGCTAAATGCTGCTATTAAAGGAGAGATTGATAATAAAGCATTAGGAAATTCTATTTTAGAAAGATTAGGAAAAGAAACGATTAGTTCTATAAGAACCATTGGTCTAATTATTATCATTATCGTGATACATAGTGTTATTAAAAGTATTAGTGAAGGTTTAGAAAATAAGTCTGTGGCACAAATTACATACTATGTGCAATATATATTAATAGCTACCTTAATTATGAGTAATTTTGCAGATATTATTACAATGGTGAAAGACTCTGTTAATCAATTAGTACAACTAGCAAATTTATTAGTACCTATTTTAATGACTTTAATTTTAACAACTGGTAGTATTGCTTCTGCCAATATGCTACAACCTATTTTGTTATTCTTAATTACGTTTATAGGAAATTTTATAAATACAATTCTCATTCCTATTTTGTTAGTTTCTACAGCCATTGGAATTCTTTCTAAGATTTCTGAGCGTATACCACTAGATAGATTATCTAAGTTTTTAAAGTCTAGTATTGTATGGGTATTAGGGGTAGTTCTTACTTTATTTGTTAGTTTAGTTTCTATAGAAGGTAGTTTAAGTAGCAGTGTAGATGGTATTACAGCTAAAACCACGAAAGCAGCAGTTTCTAGTTTTATTCCTGTGGTGGGAAAAATTTTAGGAGATGCAGTAGATACGGTCATTGGATGTGCTTCTATTTTAAAAAATGCCGTTGGAGTAGTTGGTGTAATTGCCATAATAGGTGTATGTATAACACCGATTATAAAATTAGTACTGCTCATGGGAACCTATTATATTGGTGCGGCGATTTGCCAACCAATTGCCGATGAAAAGGTAATAAAATTATTAGAACAGATGGGAGACACTTTTAAAATTTTACTAGCCATTCTTTGCAGTGTGTCGGTTATGTTAATTATAGGAACTACTTTAGTTATGAAAATTTCCAATAGTGGACTTATGTACAGATAAAGGAGGAATGATAAACTATGATAGAATTTATCAGTTCTTGGGCACAAGGGATTGTGGTAGCCGAGATAATCGCCACCATTATAGAAATGATAGCACCAGAAGGACATAGTAAAAAATATATTAAAGTAGTCATTGGGGTATATATATTATTCCAAATTGTAAGCCCTATTTTAGAGAAGGTAACCAATAAGAGCTTTGCTATTAGTTCTATTACCAATTGGGAAGAACTTTCTGATACCACACAGAGTAACACTTCTACCAGTGAAAAATTAGAAAGCGTGAATCAGTTAAATGTACAAGAAATGTATATTTCTGGATTACAAGCAGATATGAAAAGTAAAGTACAAGAAAAAGGCTACATAGTAAAAGATATTCAAATCGAGGTAGATGATAAAACAGAGGGGTATCCTTTAAAAAAGATACAGCTATGGTTAGAAAAGCGTAGTGAGCAAGAAGAGGGTGTACAAGAAGAAAGAATAGAGGGGTCAAAAAGTATTACTATAAATGAAATTATGAATATAGAAATAATGGTACATAAAGATAAAAAAACATCAGATACACAAGAAGATGATGCAAATAACAAGTTAACCACACAAGAGGTAAAAGAATTAAGAGGTTATTTAAGTGATACTTATTCAATTAATGCAAAATATATTACTATTTTATAGAATACCAAGGAGAAAGGAGGAAAAAATATGTGGAAGGACAAATTAATAAAGATGAAAGAAAACATGCAAAAAGGGAATGGCAATTCTAAAAGAAAGATAGAAAATATTGTAGTTTTTATTATTATTTTAATGATTACCATTATTGTGATTAATCAAATATGGAACCCTAAAAAAGGAAGTAGTCATAGCAGTCAAAACACAATCAGTAATGGAAAGACCTTAGCAAAAACAGAGGACGAACAGATAAACAGTAAAGATACCACTTCTTCTGAATTAGAAACAAATTTAGAAAGTATTTTGAGTAAAATAGAAGGGGTCGGGAATGTAAAAGTATTAGTTACCTATTCAGAAAGTAGCCAGACAATGGCTATGTATAATGAAGATAGTACGCAAAGTGATACGCAAGAATCTGATAAGCAAGGTGGTAATAGAAAGGTTAGTCAGGTAAGTACGAAAAAAGAAGTGATTTACCAAGAAGTAAATGGCGAGAAAGTGCCTGTTACACAAAGCGTGGTAAAACCAAAAGTAGAAGGAGCTATTATAACAGCCACAGGTGCTGCTGATGCAAATGTAAAAACCAATATTATACAGGCAGTAGAAGCGGTTACTGGTCTTGCTACTCATAAAATCCAAGTTTTTGAGATGAAACATTAGACAAAAAGAAAGGAAAGAAGAGTTTATGAAAGTTTTAAAGAAAAATCAAATTGTTATTTTTGTAATTGCTTTAATGCTAGTATCTGCGGGGTATTTAAATTATACGGCCACACATGATGGAAATAGTATTCCTACTAGTAGCATAGATGGTAATCAGGTTTCCATTCAATATGCTGGTATTGGAGACGCTAAACTGGTAAGTAGTAATGGTGTGGAAGGAAATACTTTACAAAATGAATTGGTAGAAAATAAGCAAACTACTACAAATCAAATAACCAATGAAGTA
>CATZDQ010000176.1 GCA_958417695.1 uncultured Clostridiaceae bacterium
CGTAATTGGCTAGACGGTATTTATGGAAACACAAAAACAGCAATTAAATATCCAACCTTTCAACCAGTCACTTATAGTATGAATTATATTAATCATAATGATGCTTTTAATATAGCAAAGGCAATGACTGAAAACGGAAATATTTATGGACTAACGGAAAATACAGATTCGCACTTAATGAAAAATAGTGAATGGGGAGCAGTTGCTTATCTTTCACAGAGTCAATATGGTTTGAATGGAACGGATATCGCAATCAATAATATAAATTTAAATAGTGGAGGGACTAAAAGAACAAATGCAGCAGGAAAATCTGGTGTCGATAGTGTCTATGCAGTAACAGGATGTACAACAGGTTCTACAAATGAGGGAGAAAAAGTAACAACTATAGAAGAAATTAATGGAACTACAGGAAACATTGCCAATAATAGTGTATATACATGGGAACAGTTAAATGGTTGTAGAACCAGTAGTTCAGGAACTATTTATGGAGTTTATGATTTTAGTGGAGGTACATGGGAAAGGACTAGCCGGTTATATAGCTAATGGGAATGAAAACTTAAAAGCATATGGAGAATCTATATGTTATGATAAAAATACATTAATAGTTACAAGTTCTAAGTATATAACAGTATATCCGTTTGATGCTAGTATGGATAATACAGAAATCGAAATTAACAGTACAAACTTAAATATAGCAAGTACAAACAATTATAAGAAAAATCTTTTAATATATGGAGATGGCATTAGAGAGGTATCTACGCAAGGAACTGGAAATACATTATGGTATGATGATTATTCCTATTATCCAGGGTTATATCATCCTTTTTCAATTCGTGGTGATAGTTTAGGGGATAACTCGGGAGCTGGTCTTTTCTGTTTTGACCGTAATAATGGTAATAATATTTGTAATAGTGGATTTCGAGCAGTATTAATTGCATCTTAGTTTTTCTAAGCATAGGAAGTGAAAAATAATAAAGTAAAGTCTTAGATTTAGGAATAAGTCTAAGACTTATTTTCTGAGGAATTGTAAAAGCTCATAAAATATATATGAAAAAGAAAATGTATAATGAGAATGCATAAAATTTTTTAAATGTAAACAGGGTATGTTGTATTTTTTAGAAAAACGTGATAAAATCGTAAAAAATAACAAAGAGAAGCTTTACAGGTGAAAACAGGTAAACGGAAAGGAAAGGTATATGGATAAGAAAACATTTTATGTAACAACACCTATTTATTATCCAAGTGGAAGATTTCATATTGGAACAGCGTATACGACGGTGTTAGCAGATACGATTAAAAAGTATAAACAAGCAAGAGGTTATGATACTTACATGTTAACTGGTTTAGATGAACATGGACAAAAAATACAAACGGTGGCAGAGCAAAGAGGATTAACACCACAACAACATGTAGACGAAATGGCAGAGCAAGCAAAAGTACTTTGGAAAAAAATGCAGATTGCTAACGATGATTTTATTCGTACAACAGAGATAAGACATACGAAGGTAGTAGAAGAAATATTTGATAGATTAATGGAACAAGGGGATATTTATTTAGGAGAATATGAAGGTTGGTATTGTATGCCTTGTGAGACATTCTTTACACAAACACAGTTAGTAGATGGAAAATGTCCAGACTGTGGTAGAGAAGTAAAGAAAATGAAGGAATCCTCTTATTTCTTTAATATGAAGAAATACCAAGATAGATTGGTACAATTTTATGAAGAACACCCAGGTTTTATAGAGCCAGAATCTAGAAAAAATGAATTATTTAATAATTTTATTAAACCTGGTTTAGAAGATTTATGTGTTAGCCGTACTAGTTTTGATTGGGGAATCCCTGTAAAAAAAGACCCAAAACATGTTATTTATGTATGGTTAGATGCTTTAACCAACTATATAACTGCATTGGGATATGGTTCAGAAGATGATAGTAAATATCAGAAATATTGGCCAGCAAATCTTCAAATTGTAGGAAAAGATATTATTCGTTTTCATGGTATTTATTGGCCTATTTTCTTAATGGCATTGGGATTACCTCTTCCAGAAAAAATATATGCACATGGTTTTATTATGATGAAAGATGGAAAGATGTCTAAATCTAAAGGAAATGTGGTATATCCAGAATTATTAATAGAACGTTACGGTGTAGATGCTACTAAATATTTCTTACTTAGAGAATTTCCATTTGGACAAGATGCTGTTTTTACGCCTGAAGGATTTATTGAAAGATTTAATTTTGATTTATGTAATGATTTAGGAAACTTATTAAATAGAACAATTGGTATGATGAATAAATATTTTGCAGGTAGCATACCAACTGCTCCTACTTCAAAAAGTGATTTAGATAAGGCACTAGAAAGTTATGTACTAGAGAAAGTAAATGCAGTAGAAGAAAATATGGACAATCTACATATTTCTAATAGCTTATCTGAAATTTGGGCAATTATAGCTAGGTCTAATAAATATATTGATGAAACAGCACCATGGGTTTTAGCAAAATCAGAAGAGGAAAAGGATAAACAAGCTTTGGCATCTGTTATGTATCATTTAGCAGAAAATTTAAGAATTGTTGCTATTTTGATTAAGCCATTTATGCAAGATACTTCTAAGAAGATGTTAGAACAATTAGGTATTCAGCAAGAAAATATCCAAACTTGGGATTCTACAAAAACATATGGTCAAATACCAACAGATGTAAAAGTGGTAGAAAAAGGAGAGCCTTTATTCATGAGATTGGATGTAGAAGAGGAAACAAATTATATTCGTGAAGGAATGAAAGGTTAAAATAGTTATAGAAAATGAGAAAAAATAGAAACTTTAAAGAAATAAGGTTTCTATTTTTTTCCTTTCCCCTAAAGTTTTTTTATGTTATAATAAGAGCGTAAATAAGGAGGAAGTCATATGCCAATCTTAAATTTAGAAAAAAGAAAAGCAATGAAAGCAATTAGGAAAGAACGAGAAGAAAGAATAAAGCAATTAAAAACAAACAAGCAATATGAACAAATTTTAGAAGAATATGGCTTAGCAGTTTATAGAAAGCATGTTAGTAAAGAATACAAAGAACAAGATATTGCGAATATACAAAAACAGGGAAATTTAGAAGAGATATACGAAAAATATGGAGAAAAAGTATATAATCAATTAGCCTACCAAATGAAGAAAAAAGAGATTGAAGAAATATATGGAAAAAGAAATCCAAAAGCAATGTATTATAAAATAGAAAATACATTAAAATATAAGGTACTATTACCTATAATATCTACGCTATCTGTGTCTTCTACACTAGCACCATTAGCAATGGTAGGACGTCTTAGTAATTCTATTAGTGTAGGTTATGAAATAGAAAAACAGGAGGCGGAAGAAGAATATGCACAAGAAATTAAAATCAGCGAAGAGAAAAGAAAGCAATATGCTGAAAATATAAAAAAATTAAATTTGAACGATAT
>CATZDQ010000177.1 GCA_958417695.1 uncultured Clostridiaceae bacterium
ATCAGAAGGACTAGAAAATAGTATTAAAAATGCAGCCAATTCTTGTAATAATGTTAAAGACCTAATGAATATTATTAAATCGAAGAGGTATACACAAACCAGAATACAAAGAATTTTATTATATAGTTTGTTAGGCATTACTAAAAAAGATATGGCAAATGCCAGAAAGATTAATCCTTATGTGCGTGTTTTAGGCTTTAATGAAAAAGGAAGAGAGATGCTATCTGATATATGTCATATCAATCCAAAAGTACAAATGGTTACCTCTGTAAAAAAGTTTACAGATGAAAATACCAACAAAGTATTAAAAGAGATGCTAGAAACAGATATCTTTGCAACGAATGTATATACTCTAGGCTATGCATATGATTCTTGGTCTAATTTAGATTATACTAACAAATTAATCATCGTATAAAATAAAAAAAGAGCAAAGAAAGGAATAAAAATATGAAAATTATAGGTATAACGGGGAGCTCTGGTGCTGGTAAAACAGAAGCTTGTAAGATTTTACAAAAACGATATGATGCAGAAATCATTGATGCAGATGAGGTGGCCAAAAAATTATCCAAAAAAGGGACTTTATATTTAAATTCTATAGTAGATAGTTTCGGAAAAGAGATTGTCTATAAAAATGGTGCTTTAAATAGAAAAAAATTGGCAGATATGATATATGAAGATGATAAAAAAAGAGAACAATTAAACCAATGTACTTTTGATTATATCGTTCAAGAAATTAAAGCACGTATTAACAATGTAAATCATAAAGAAATGATTTTAATTGATGCCCCTTTATTATATGAAAGTGGCTTAGATAGTATTTGTGATATGGTGATTGCGATTGTATCAGAAACAGATGAACAAATTCAAAGAATTTGTCATAGAGATGGTATTACTAAAGAAATGGCCATAAAACGTTTAAATGCACAAGCAGACAACCAATTCTTTGAAGAAATGACAGATATACAAATTCAAAATAATGGTACATTAGAACAATTAAAAGAAACTCTTCAGAAAATAAAAATATAAAAAACAAGAAGAATAAGGAAAAATAAACTTATTCTTCTTTCTTGTTACAGAAAGATTACAAAGATATAACATTTTAGTGACAATATTGAAAAGGCGTTGGTTTTAGCATATAATGAGAAAAAAGGTTCCATATAGGAGGGGCGTATGGAAGAAACTTTCGCAGATTATATCCTATCTGAAAACGATTGGATTAGAAAATTAGAAATTATGTATTACTTACAAAAAAAGACGAATATTTTTTATGATAAATCCGTCATTGTGAAAGCATCTTTAGCCAAAATGTTTATAGAAATAATGAAGTTAGAAGTAGATGAAAATCTAGTTTTAACTGCATGCCTATTATGTAATTGCAAGAAAAAAGATACATTTATAGATTTAGAAGAAATTAGGACCTATGCAAAAAAAGGAGCACAATATTTAGAAACATTAGGCTTTTCTAAAAGGTTTTGTAAAATCTGTGAAGAAGTCAATCGCTATAGTGGAAGTATGCCAAGAGAAAAAGAAAGTGATATATTAGAGTTAGTAGACCAATATGGAGGTATGCTACTAGATAGACCAGAAAGAATGGGATTTTCGCCAGAGGACGCCTTAGTACTACTAGAATATAGAAACTTAAAAGGTAAAGAAAATCGATACTTAGCTACTTTTAAGTCATTTATTGCTAAATTACAGGAGGTGTATGTATAATGGGTGTTATAAATGCCATAGAACGTTTCCAAAAAGTAGCCAATGAAGCACCGACCGATAAAAAAGATATCATACAGGCAACAAGAGATTTAGCAGGGCTATCTACCAGTATTGTTAGTTTTGTAGAACATTATGAGAAAAAACAAAATGAAAAGAAAAAAGAAGAAACCTTTAGAGTAAAACCAGAAGAAATAGAAAAGATATTTGTAGGAGATGAAAAGAGCCCTATTATTCAAAAAGAAACAATAGAGGCTAAAAGAAGAGAAAAGCAGGTGGAAAAATTAAAACAAGAGGGAAAAGTAGAAGATATAGAAGCAAATAACCAGAAAAAGCAAGAAGAACAAGAAATAGGTTAGAAAAGAAGAAAGCAGAAAGGAAACCTAAAACAGGTTTCTTTTTTTAAAATAGTATATAACAAGAAAAAGGATGGAAAAGAAAATGAATGAAATATTTGCAGATTTACATGTACATATTGGAAGAACAGAAAATGGAAAGCCAGTAAAAATAACCGCAGCAAAATCTTTAAATTTTGCTAATATTGCTAAAGAATGTTGTGACAGAAAAGGAATCCAAGTAGTAGGCATTATTGACTGTGCTTCTCCCTATGTGATTGAAGATATAGAAAACTTTTTAAAAACAGGAGAAGCTTATGAAATAGAAGATGGTGGCATTATTTATAAAAACAAAGTTTGTATCTTATTAGGAAGTGAAGTAGAAACTTCAGAAGAAGGAAGAAAAGGAGGAAAAGGCGCTGCTCATAATATTTGTTTCTTCCCACATTTAAAAGATATTAAAGGCTTTTCTAACCAAATGAGTAAACATATTAAAAATATAACATTAAGTACGCAAAGGTCAGACTTATCTGGATATGAGTTAATTGACATCGTAGAGGAATATCATGGTATTTTAATACCGGCACATGTGTTTACACCACATAAAAGTTATTATGGAAATTGTACAGATCGTTTAGAAAATATATTCAAAGAAAAATTTGAGAAAATATTTGCGATAGAATTAGGGTTAAGCTCTGATACCTATTTAGCAGATGGAATATCTGAATTAGAAACTAGAACGTTCTTAACTAATTCAGATGCCCATTCTCTTCCTAAGATTGCTAGAGAATACAACAAAATGTTAGTACAAGATGTCTCTTTTAAAGAAATAGTTAAAGCCCTAAAAGGAGAAGACGGCAGAAAAGTATTAGCCAATTATGGATTAGACCCAAAACTAGGAAAGTATCATAGAACTTATTGCGATGATTGTGAATCTACAATTGAAACCAAAGAACCAGTAACCATTTGTCCAAAATGTGGCAGTAAAAATGTAACGTTTGGCGTGTTTGACCGTATAGAATTAATTAAGGATAAACCAGAAAGTAAAAGCCCGCAAACAAGACCACCTTATATTTATCAAGTACCACTAGGATTTATCCCAGGGGTAGGTGCAAAAGTAATGGATAAATTGTTAACAACATTTGGAACAGAAATGTCTATATTACATACTTTATCAGAAGATGATATAGAAGGAGTTGTTGGTAGAAAAATAGCAGAATTAATTGTAAGAGCTAGAAAAGGAGATATGCAAATACAAGCTGGCGGCGGCGGTGTATATGGAAAAGTAAAGTAAGAAACAAGTAGGGACGGGGTAGTTTTGTTTAAACAAAACTACCCCGTCCCTACTTG
>CATZDQ010000178.1 GCA_958417695.1 uncultured Clostridiaceae bacterium
ATGAACAAATAAAAAAAGAAGAGGAAACCCTCGTCCTTCGGATAGCGGAACGGCGTAAGGATCTATTCTTATCATCCGCTATAGCCAAGAAAGTAATCAAGCTATCCCAAAAAGTAGTACCGGGAGCTACCAAATCTCCACTATCAGAAAAAGACTGGCAAAATATTATTACGCAAGTGAATGAGGTTTATCCTTTTTTAGCGGATCGACTCGCTGCGTTTAATTTATCTGCCGCCGAATTGCGTTATTGTTATTTGAGCTTGTTGGGTTTGGATTCGATAGGTGAATCTATCCTGTTACATATCCAGCCGGATTCGGTAAACAAGCGTCGGCAGCGTGTACGCCAAAGGCTGGGAATCATAGCGAAAGAGCTTGATTTATGTGCTTATCTTATTAATAGTGTACAATAGATTGATAAACAATAGCTTCTATTAATATTGGCTTTACCCTTTGTCCTGCTAGTTGATTTATAATCAATTAAATATTAGTTGATTATGAATTTCGTTTGTCGCTTATTATTTAGCGTTATATTTGCTTGTTTCTTCTATAGGCTTGATCTTTACGTTGAAAAAATAAAAACGAAATGAGACAGCTTAAATTGTTATTAGCGGCAATAGCTTTATTATGGGCTATGCCATGCTGGGGTAAGCCTATAGATCTACATGGTAAATGGGAACATAAGAAAAAATCCATTCCAATAGGTTTGCCAATGGATGCATCGATTGAGGAGGCTAATAGAGAACTGATAGTAAACTTTCACGAGGATCTTGGTGATGTATGTGTTATCGTCACTAGTTCTACGGGAGAAGTGATCTATAATGAAAAGGTACAAACGAGTACTATGCCATATTTAGTAATACCTCTAAAAGTAAGAGATCAAGAAAAAGGAGTATTACATATAATGAATGATTATAATCATGTATTTGGGGATTTTTAAATTTAAACTTTTGTATTTGTAAATGATATAGGAGTAAAAATATAATTTTCTATTGTTTTACCTTTTAAAAAGTAGTATTATGAAAAAGGTGTATTTATTATTTATTTGCTTAGTTTTTATATCATCTTGTAATGATGATTTAGTGATGGAAAGAAATGATATATTATCTACAAATAATATAGAAATTTCTATTCATGATTCTCTTCTAATGAATAAAGACTTAGTTTTGAAAAAAGATTTTGCTAAAGCATTATCAAAAGTTTTTAATGAAAGCCTAATGGCTAGAAATTTGATTAAAAACGAGGCTTTAAAAATGATTGATAATGATTATGATGTTCTTTATCAATTAGTAAAAGATGAGATGCTGGAAGATAATATTACATTTGAACAGTATATAGGGAAATATATTGAAATGGATAAATTATTATCTATTAATGAAAAGTTTCCTACTCTAACAATTTTTGTTCCAGAATTACCTAAGAATTCGTTCTCTGCTGCTCTTTGGAATACTGATAAAGAAATACCAGTTGTTGCTGTTAGAACTTGTATCAGTAACGATGTTCCTATATATGATAAGGATGGGGAAGAAAAAATTATAAAATCAGATCTCATTCCTATGTATCCTATTGTTGTATTAAAGGATAATGAAAGAATCGTAGCGAATGAATATAGTAATTTGTCTAGAAGTAATTTTAGTAGTACTAATTTTACTTTTTCTTCTAAATCGGGAATAACTTATTCTTTTCTTGGAGAATCTTTTAATAATATGAAACAAAAAAACATTTTAAGATCTCGAAATGTAAATAAAAGTATGAAAGATAGATTACAAAAATCAGTTGATGCATATAATATTTATAAAAATAAGGATGGATGGCATAGGGACTATATATATTATGATATGGTTCCAGGTTCAGATAAAGGTGTATTTGTTTATGATTATAAAGAAACACTATATTCTTTCCAAATGAAAGGGGATCCAAATATAGCTTTCCAAAAGATATCAGATCAAACAGGAGATGCACAGTTAGATTATGATCAAATATTTAATCCTAGGCAATCTTATAAAGCTACTCCTTGGACTGATGGTAAATTTGATTTTTTAGTTAAAGTATATGTTGGAACAAAAAGTCCTATAGGGACAGAACAAACTTTTTCTTTTGGCGTAAAACCAGAAGATCTATTTAGAGTATCTTACAAAGATATAGGAGGAGGTAATTCTAAAGTTGATGGTGTAAAAGAATGCCTAGTTGTTCCTCTTGATTTACCTCTGTTTGAATGGAATATAGAAAATTTTAGTTGTGTAATAAAAATTTCTATAGAAGAAATTGATGGTACAGAAACTCAAAGGACGCTTAGCCAAACTACTGCTGAATTTGCAGGAAATTTTGAACTTAATCCTGTAAAAGGAGTTTTTGAAAAAGTAGGATTGAAATTTGGTGCAAGTGCGAAAAAGACAATTACGACTACATTTGAAAAAACATTTACATTGGGTAATGATGAATTGGGGGATGTTATTGTTAATTTTTATGATCCTGTTGTTCTTTCTGGTGATTGGATTGAATATGCAGGACGTAGAGATACGGCATATTCAATTCCATTAAATAGTAAATATTATAATGGTTATTATAAAATAGAGTTGGCTCCTTTGAAAATGTATTAATGGATATGCTTATATGAATAAGCTAAATATGAAGTAAATAGTTTATAAATAACTATTTACTTCATATCTTAAATATAATTAGTAATAAAATGTAATAGTTTCTTTTATTTGATTTTGACGGTTTGACCAATATGAGTGAGAAATCATATTACTATTAGTGTCATGGATGAAAACTGT
This sequence comes from uncultured Clostridiaceae bacterium, assembly GCA_958417695.1. GTDB lineage: Bacteria > Bacillota > Clostridia > TANB77 > CAG-508 > UMGS1663. Next base: position 2,775 of record CATZDQ010000178.1, read on the forward strand.
AATAGAATGAATAGTTTCTTCTGGTTTTATTTCTAGATAGCCATCTATATTTGTTCTTTTTACTTGATTAGGTATAATTGTATTTTTACCATTAGAGTATATACCATTCCCTTTATCTGTGTAATTTGCGAGATCAATAGGTGCTATATCATAATAAATGTATGCTATTGCATTATAAATAGGTGTTTTTGTGTTATCTTTGCTAATTCTAAGCACTTTTATTTCAATATATGATTCACTAATCTCTTCTATGCCATTATCTTTATTACAAGAAGATAGAATTACTATAATAAATAGTAAAATGCTAAGTTTATTAAATGATGATTTTTGCATGGCTTATATTTTATGTTGATTAATATTTCAAATGTAGTGAATATATTGTAATAGGCTATATGTAAAAATATAATTAATGTCTTTTTGTGTAAAATAGAAATAATAAAATACGGTTTACTTTATTGTGATATTTTCTATATCTTGCGGATCGGGGTATTTGCTGGTTTCCTGTCTTATCCGAACAACATCGTCATTATGGACTCAACAAATGACAACAGGCATATATCTATGCTTTACT
>CATZDQ010000179.1 GCA_958417695.1 uncultured Clostridiaceae bacterium
GGATGAGACCCAGAAAAAATATACAGGGACAGGAAAAGAAACGTTAATACAAAGTGCAGAGCAATTTGAGGAAGAAACAGGAATAGAAAATAATTATGGAATTTATAAAGAATTAGTACAGTCTAGAATTTCGAATGAATTGGAAACCTTAGAAGGAACGAATACAACGGCTAGAAATTTAAGTGGTTTTGTGAAAAGTGTAAAAATAAATGGTGGCTATTATATCGGAAGGTATGAGTCTAGTTATAGAGATGGTATAGTGCCCTATGTCAAAAAAAGTTTAAGTGCTTCTATAGAAGCTGAAAAGAAAGAAGGCGAAATTTGGAATTATACGACACAAACAAAAGCAGCTAGGGCGTGCAGAGATATGTATCATAAGACAAGTTTTGAGACAGATTTAGTCAATAGTTATGCTTATGATACTGCTATAGTGTTTATTCAGAAGTGTTCAAATGATAAATCTTATTCTATCAAAGATTCTTTTAATGATTCTTTAAAGAACACTGGTAGAGAGGATGAGTCAAAAGATGAAAAGTGTAAAATTAACGATTTAGCTTCCAATTTATATGAATGGACAACAGAATATTGTACTAGAATAGAAGATGATGTAGCTTGTCCAGGAACTTGTAGAGGTGGTAGATATTATAATCACAACGGACTTTTTTATACCAGTGTGAGAGAAAGTATTGGTAGTACAAGTCTTGAAAAGTCTGCAGGAACTTCCTTTAGACCTATATTATATACTCTTTAAAATAAGATAAAAAAACTGGAAATTTTCCAGTTTTTTCTATCTTATACAAAGTATTATTCATATAGTTACATAAGATAAATTGAAAAAACATATAAGAACAGAGAAAATAAAAAAGAAAACGTAGGAGAAAGAGGAAATGAAAGATGAAGCAATTAAGAGAAACAGGTATGACAATGGTATCGCTAGTAGTCACCATTATTATATTAATTATTTTAGCAGGTATTAGTATCAATGTTACGATAGGAGAAGATGGTATTATTACAAAAGCTAAACAGGCTAAACAAAATATTGTTTTGGCAGGAGAAGCAGAGGCTATGCAATTAAACCAGTTATATTATGAATTAGAGACTGGTGGGGAAATGTCAGAAGATGAGGAATCCACTAAAAAAGACGAAATTATTGCATTACTTCAAAAACAAGTAGAAGAACTACAAAAACAGGTAGCCAGCTTGCAGACGGAAAATGCAGAATTAAAAAAACAAATAGAGGATTTAAATACACAAATAGCCAATTTACAAAAAGAAATAGAAGATTTAAAAGCGCAGATAGCTAGTAAAGATATAGAAATAGCAGATTTAAAGAAACAGGTAAGTGAAAAAGAAGCAAAGATACAGGATTTACAAAATCAATTAAACACTATAAATTCCTTACTGGCTCAGACCAATGCGACAGCAGATAAAATCCTAGCTGGGTATAAAGCTTATAGTGGAGGAAAACTAGTAACCGGTACGATGCCTAATCGAGCAGGTATAGTGACTGCATGGAGTGGCTTTGAGACAATTTCTTTGCAACCGCATCCTGCAGATCAAACACAGGGGTTAGTAACAATCACAAATTCTTATAATTCTCCAGGTTATTATGATTCTTCCTCTAAGGTAACTGGGAATTTGGCAAATTTAAATGCAGGAAATATAAAAGCAGGAGTAAATGTAGGAAGGTCAGATGGAAAATCTGGCATAACAGGGACCTATACCTCTGATGCAACAGCAAATGCCAATAACTTAAGCAGTGGAACAACTGCCTATGTGAATGGACAAAAAATTACAGGAAATGGAGCAGACGTTAACAATGCTTATAATAATGGCTATAATGCCGGCTATGCAGCAGGAAACAATGCTGGAAAGTCAGCTTTAAAAAGTGCTACCTATTCTTTTAATGATAGGTTAAATGGAAACAAAACGGTTAGTTATAATACAGGAAAGCAATTAGTAGCAGTTATGCTAAAAAGTTGCTCTTATAATGTATATGGATGGCAACAAAATTATAATGCTTATGTTGGTGCGGGAGTTAGTTGTTCTTTTAGTGGTACAACACTTTCGGTTACTTTCCCAGGTAGTCACACAGATGATACTAACACACAAGGAGGAAGAAGAACCACTAGTTTTACGGTGGAATATTTTTATTTTGAATAAAGATAATTAGAAAGAGATAATAGAAAAATGAGAAACAAAAAAAGAAGTTAACGATAAACTAAATATGGGTTAACTTCTTTTCTTTATGAAAACTTCTGCTTATTGTCTATAAGCAAAAAGATAAAGAATAGATAAAAAAATCTATATAATAAGACAGGAATCTATAAAAATAACAAATCTTTTTGTATACAAAAGAGACAAAAGAAGGAGAAAATAAATGAAAAAAGAAACAGGAATAACCATGGTATCTTTAGTAGTAACCATCATTATTTTAATTATCTTAGCAGGTATTGGTATTCAAGTAACGATAGGAGAAGATGGTATTATCACCAAAGTCAAACAGGCTAAACAAAATATAACTTTAGCAGGGGAAGCAGAGGCTATGCAATTAAACCAGTTATATTATGAATTAGAAACAGGTAGTGAAATGTCGGAAGATGAAGAATCTACAAAAAAAGATGAAATCATCGCATTACTTCAAAAACAAGTGGAAGAGTTACAAAAACAAGTAGCTAGCTTGCAGACAGAAAATGCAGAATTAAAGAAACAGATACAAGATTTAAATACACAAATAGCTAATCTACAAACAGAAATAGCTGACTTAAAAGCACAAATAGCTAGTAAAGATATAGAAATAGCAAATTTGAAAAAACAAGTCAGTGAAAAAGAAGCTAAAATACAGGATTTACAAAATCAATTAAATAATTTAAATTCTTTATTAGCCCAGACAAATGCCACAGCAGATAAAATGCTAGCAGGTTATAAAGCCTATAGTGGAGGAAAACTATTAACTGGTACAATGACCAATCGAGGAGCCATCAGTAGTAACTTAAATTGTGGACAAACCTATACCATTCCAGCAGGATATCATAATGGAGCAGGAAAAGTAACGGCCAATAGTTTAGCAAGTCAAACTTCTGCAACAGCTAATACCAATAATATAAGTAATGGTGTAACTGCCTGGGTAAATGGTACTAAAATTACAGGCAATGGAGCTGATGTCAATAATAGTTATAATAATGGTTATAATGCAGGGTATGAAGCAGGGAATAAAGCTGGTGTGCAATCAATTACTTTTACAATGAATGCATATGCAACCAGCAATGTAAATTACTGGCAAAGTCAGGTAATTGGTTTCGATATTACACAGTTTAAAACTCTCACATTAGGAACTTTATCAG
>CATZDQ010000180.1 GCA_958417695.1 uncultured Clostridiaceae bacterium
CACCGATTGGAGACTCATTAGAAATTTTATTTTGTGTTAAATCCACTTCTGTAGACCCAACAATCGTATATGTTTCTTCTTCTTCAAATTCCATGTCAAATACTTTGACAACATTACCTACTTGTACAGTTTTGGTGTCAATTTCAGATTCATCTATAATTTTAGCATATCTTACTTTATTCTCTAAATCTACGATTTTAGCTTCATTCTCAGCTTGTGCTGTTTTTGCTTCATCATATTCTGAATTCTCAGATAAGTCACCAAATCCTAAAGCAACTTTTATTCTCTCGGCTATTTCTGCTCTTTTTTCAGTGCGTAAATAGTCTAATTCTTTCTCTAATTTTTCATATCCTTCTTGTGTTAATAGTACAGCTTTATTCTCTTCCATAGTTACTCCTCCTTTAATGGCATTTCTAAATTGCCTTCTTATATTAATCCACATTTTTTAATTTGTCAAGAATATTTTCTTTCCTAATAATTCCTTTTGTGCTATCCTACCATTGTTTCCAATTAAATGGATAACCTTTACTTCATTTTCTTCTGCTTTTCTCACATTCTGAGCATAAGTGTTTTCTCTTAAAATACGTGTTTCATAAAGTTCTAATGTGTCGAACACTTGTGTATCTAGTCCTTTTTCCTTCCATTGCCCTTCTAGTTCTTCTTTTACTTTAATTTCTACTTGTTGAACAGTAATTCCCTCAAAAGCCGTTAATCCCTTTAAGCTTTCGTCTGTCATATTTAAAATCACTGCATTACGATAAAGGTTATAGGTTGCTAATTGCTCTGCTGTAAAATCAAAATTGACAATCCATTTTGCTTTTTTCAAGCTCTTCCTTTTATTATTCGACACAGTTATCAATATTCCTTTTTCTTTTTCCCATTTTTCTTCTAATTGCATATAATTTTGAATTTGCATGGTTACTACATTCATTGTTTTAACCTTTTCTAAGAAATAGGTTAAAATTTCACTATATTCCTTTTGAAAATGGTTCATTAAAAAATATACATCTATTCTTTCTAATGTAAAATCTTCTTCTCCTAATTGTACTATGATATACTTTAAGGTCTGTTCTATCAAATACTGAAAAGTATGGCTACTTTTATAAAATGTTAATGCCTTATTTTTACTTTCCTTTTGCAAGCTTATTTTCAAATTCTTGGATAAAATAGCATATTCTTTCTCTTCTTTTATTTTTTTTAAAACACTTTCTTTTGGTAGTATATATACTATGCTTTTCTCATCTATTTTTTCTATTTTTCCATAGTGTACCCATTTTCTCCATGTCATTATCCATTTAGTTATCCATTTAGGGAATTTTCTACGAGGCATTAATTCCTCTTCTTTTATTTCTCTAATATAATTCCACAAAAAAATCACCTACTTTGGTATATTGTTTTACCATTATATGTAGGTGATTTTACTTTATGATTAATTGATTTGTAATACTTGTGCAATTACTGGCCAAATGCTTTCTGACTCTCTATCTTTTGTCCAATAAGCCGCCCCTGCTAACTGATATTGTTTTACTAAATCAAATTTTGCCTGAATAGAAGCTTCATCTTCTATCCACATTTTATAGGTAGCCCCGCCTTGGCTATATTCCACATAATATTGTTTTAAAGCTTCATCCCATTTTTTCTCTACATTTTGTGGTAATGTTGATTCTATATTTTTCATAGAAACTACTTTACTAGTTATCTGTCCATTTGCTTCTTTCCATAAACGGGTGTAGAATGGCATACCCAAAATTAATTTTTCAGGTGCTACTTCTTCTTGTGTTCCTACAAACTTCTTGATATTGGCTTCCACCCAATTTGCACCTGCTGTCGTACCTTCTTTAGGCGATGTTGCTCCATTTTGATCATAGGCCATGAAGACGATATAATCGGCAACTTGTCCAATTAAATTTCTATCATAACATAAAGACCAATCTTCGCTACCATCTGGAGCAGTTACATCTACGGATAACACTTTTCCATATTCTCGTAATCTAGGGGCTAATTCTATAATAAATTGAGAAAACATATTCTTATCTGCCTGGTAAATATTTTCAAAGTCAATGTTAATTCCATCTATATCATAATTTATTGTTAAATTTACAATCTCATTAATTAACTTTTCTCTTAACTGATAATCCTTTAAAATTTCTGAGGTAGTTTCCTTCATGGAATTATTAGAAATCATTGGCCATACTTTATACCCTTGTGCATGTGCCCATTCTCTATAGGCTTTTCCTTTATCTCCAATATTGGTTTCTAATTGGCCTTTTCCTAATTTCTTAAGTACTGCAAAGGATGGAGAAACCACATTAACACCTTCTATTTTTCCATTTCTACTTGGTGCAGATACATATTCGGAATAATAATCCCATACCAAGCTTACCTTTCCCTCTATTTGTTTTTGTTCTTCCATTTCCTGTCTTAATGTACGTACATTGGTAACTTCCTTTGTATACCCTATCCTGCCATTGGCTGTTCTTACTTTCATCCAGCCATTTTCTTGTTTTTCAATGGCAATGACACTGTTTCCTTTCTCTACTTTATCCACAGTTTTTGCAAAGGTTGTGGGTAAATATTTAATGTCCGTATCTTTTGTAATCGTAGCCATCTCTTGTTTTCTATCTAAAGAATCTATGACAATGGTTTTAGAATCTTCTATATATTGTACTTCTACATTATATACTTTTTGCATTTCTGAAAAAGGTAGATAAAATTCACCATCTTTTTTTAGTGCCTCTCCATAGATATTGACTTTGGAACTATTGACATACATTTCCTTTTTTCCAATGGCAATGCTGGCTAATTTAGTATCTGAACTAGTGATAATTTGCTGATATTGGTTATCATAGAAAATGTTTTTATCAAAAAAATTAGCAATATCTTTTGTAGACAAATATACAATTTCATTTTCATTTACCCATGGTTCTAACTTTAAGCTTTTTGTTATATCACTATTGTTAATAATCACTTTTGTTTTGCCTTGTAAGGCATCTTTCTCATAATTTGGTGCGATAGTTAGTGCAAAGCCTACTGCTACTAAAAATAGAACCATAATTACTATTTTTCTAAGTCCATTTGCTTTCTTTGTTTTCTTTATTTTCTCTTGTTTTGCTCTCATTTTTTGCTCCCTTTATATTTTATTTCTCTATATATTTTACTTTTTATTACTATATCATACATTACTTTTTTCGAAAAGCCGTTTTTTAAAATTTTCATAAAAAGTTCATTTATTTATTGGGAAACTATAAAATTTTCTAATACTTTTGGTATAAATTTAATATTTTAGGAAATTATATAAATAGAAAAAAATGGTTTATAGGTAATACC
>CATZDQ010000181.1 GCA_958417695.1 uncultured Clostridiaceae bacterium
ATCAACATAGAAACAAAGATATAGAATTGGTTAGAAAAATAGGAATAGAAAAGTATCATACTATTCTGAAGAAGAAAGCAGACTATTTAAAACTACTTTTAGAGGATTACAATAGTGGTAGGGAGAAAACTTTTTTTTCTCTTGCCATGAATTTGTTAGATTTAGAAGATATAGAGACCGTCATGATGCAATTACAAAACAAAGAAATAATAACCAAAACCGTAAAGGAGAAAAGCAAATTAGCGGTTAAATTATTTCAAGAAATAGCACAGCAAAAAAATATAGAATTAAGATTAAGAAGGAAACCAAAGGTCAAATGACAATTACAGGAAATAAAATTGCTATTGAAAGGTAGGTTATATTATGCAGGAAAGACCAAATTTAGATACAAGTTTAGATAGTCAGACTTTTAAAGAGTACTATTATCTAAAAGAAGAACTTGTAGATTTTTGTAGAAAAAATAATTTACAAGCAACTGGTGGAAAAGCAGAACTAACAGAAAGAATAGCAGAGTTCTTAGAGACAGGAAAAGTCATAGTTACAACACAGAATAACACTAAAACGAATATTCCAGATGTTATAACATTAAGTACAAAAATAGAAAGTAATTTTGTATGTTCTGAAAAACACAGAGCATTTTATCAAAAACAAATAGGAAATAGTTTCTCTTTTAATGTATTGTTTCAAAAATGGTTAAAAAACAATCATGGAAAGACTTATCAAGAATCCATAGTTGCCTATTATCAAATATTAAAAGATAAAAAGGAAAGAAAAACGCCTACTACTATTGATAAGCAATTTGAATATAACACCTATATTAGAGACTTTTTTAAGGATAATAAAGATAAAAATTTAGAACAGGCTATTACGTGTTGGAAATATAAGAAAAGTATAAAAGGGCATAATCGATACGAAAGAGAAGATTTAAAGGCATTAAAGAATTAGTAAGAATATGAATTTGAAATAACTTGTAAGAATTGTGGGAGCGTTATAAGCAGATATCAAAAAATGAAGGAGGAAAATTCTAGATGAGTCATAAAGAAATTCTATTAGCTAATATAAGTAAAATTCATACTACACAAATGGGTATGGATAGAATTAAAAGAAATTTAGAATTAGAAACAACTGATATAATAGAGTATTGTAGGAAAAAAATATTAGATGAAAATAGTAACATTTATAAGCAAGGTAAGAACTGGTATTGTGAAATAGATAATATAAGAATAACTATAAATGCCTATAGTTATACAGTGATAACAGCGCATAAGAAAAAAGATAAATAAAATGTAAATGAGAGAGAGGTAAAAATGATGAAATATATATCTTTATTAAGAGGAATTAATATAAGTGGTAAAAATAAAATAGCTATGTCTGAGTTAAAAAAGGAATTGGAACAAGGGGGATATGAAAATGTTGTAACTTATCTGAATAGTGGTAATGTTATTTTTACAAGTAATATAAAGGACAAAGATAGTATAAGAAATCAGATACAGTTAATGATAAAAAACAAATTTAATTTAGAGATACCTATTTATATAATGACATTACAAGAATTAGAAGAATTGTTAAATCATCGTCCAGAATGGTGGGGAAAAGATGACAAAGAAATATATGATAATGTAATATTTCTTATTCCTCCAACTACTTATGAAGATGTATTAAATACCATAGGGTTACCAAATGCATATGAAAAAATACAAGAATATAAAAATACTATTTTTTGGTCATATACTTTAAAAGATTATAGAAAAACAAATTGGTGGTCAAAAACAGCAAGTACCAATATAAGCAATAAAATAACTATAAGAACGGCTAATACAGTAAAAAAGGTATTAGAAATATGTAATAGATAGATAATAAGAAAAGTATAAAAAGGAGGATTTATATATTATATTGTAAAAGGAACAACAGAAACTAACTGTAGACGAGAAGGTATTTTGAAGAGTGTCAGAAAACGGTAGGAGTGGAAAACATTGAAAAGTAAGCATTTTTTGAAAGTGTAATTACCTATTTTTAAAATAATAGTAAAAAACAATAAAATATAGGACGAATTATATAATATAGTTGACAATCTAGAACAAATGTTTTAAACTATAATTAGTTTAAAATAAGGATGTGATATTATGGAAAAAGAAAATAATAGTATCGTATCAATAAATAAAGAATTAAATATAGAAAAATACGAAGCAGAAAATATTAAAAATTTAATTTATAATATTAAGGGAAAACAAGTAATGTTAGATAGTGATGTAGCTATGTTATATCATTATGAGACTAAATATATTAATCTTGCTGTAAGGAGAAATCAAGAACGATTTCCAGAAAGTTTCTGTTTTCAGTTAACAAAGGAAGAATTTGATAATTTAAGGTTGCAAATTGCAACCTTAAATTATCAAACTAATAATAAATCAAATGTAACTAGAAAATATTTGCCATACGTATTTACAGAGCAAGGTATAGCAATGCTTTCAGGGATTTTAAAGAATGAAATAGCAATTCAAGTCAGCATAAATATTATTAATGCATTTGTAGAAATGCGAAATTTTATAGCATTAAATGGACAAGTATTTCAAGAGATAAATACTATAAAGGGCAAATTGTTAGAACATGATAAAAAGTTTGACAGGGTGTTTGATGAACTACAAAATAAACAAGAAAGTGAATTTAAACAAAAAATATTCTTTGATGGGCAAATATATGATGCCTATAGTCTAATAATTGATATAATAAAAAGTGCTAAAACAAAAATATTAATAATAGATAATTATATAGACGAAAGTATTTTAAAAATATTAGCAAAGAAAAATAGAAATGTAGAAGTAGTAATATTAACTTCACAAAATTGTGATTTAAGTAAATTAGATGTTAACAAATTTAACAAACAATATCCTGTATTAAAAGTAGCAAGGACAAATAGATTTCATGATAGGTTTATTGTCATTGACAATAAAGAATTATACCATTGTGGAGCATCACTAAAAGATTTAGGAAAGAAATGTTTTGCAATTAGTAAAATGGAGGATATGGAATATGTAAAAAGATTTGAACAAATTGTAAACAACCAATAGACGTAGTTAATAGAAAATATAAGAAAGAATCATGCTAATATCTAACCAATAGATAGTAAGTTGCAGGAGAATAGAAATGATAGAAATAAAAATGGAGCGATTAATAATTACTCCAATAACAGAAGAGGAGTTATTAAATTTAATTACGTGATATAAAAATATTTTTCCAGAGTTAAGTATTGCTTATCAGGAAATGCTTGATTCACCTACCTTTTATAAAATTTTGTAAATTGGCTGATTTGGTTATAGAAAATA
>CATZDQ010000182.1 GCA_958417695.1 uncultured Clostridiaceae bacterium
AAAAATTAAATCAAGTGTAAAAGCATAAGGAAGGAGGAGAATGAAGAATGCCTAACATAGACGTATATAGTGTAGAAGGAAAAAAAGTAAAAGAAATAGAGCTTAAAGAAGAAATTTTTGGAATTGAGCCAAATGAAGCAGTAGTACATAGTGTACTTGTAAACTTCTTAGCTAATCAAAGACAAGGTACACAAAGTACCAAAACAAGAGCAGAGGTTCGTGGTGGAGGAAGAAAACCATGGAGACAAAAAGGAACAGGTAGAGCAAGACAAGGTTCTATTAGAGCCCCACAATGGGTTAAAGGTGGAATTGCTTTAGGTCCAAAACCTCGTTCATACAGTTATACTGTTAATAAGAAAGAAAGACGTTTAGCTATTAAATCCATGCTAAGTTCAAAAGTATTAGAAAATGCATTAGTTGTTGTAGATACATTAGACTTAAAAGAAATCAAGACAAAAGAAATGGTAAAAATTCTTAACAACTTAAAAGTAGAAGGAAAAACATTAATGTTATTACCAGAAAAGAACGAAAATGTTCAAAAATCTGCAAGAAATATTGAAGGTGTAAAAACTACTTTAGTCAATACAATCAATGTATATGATTTATTAAAATATAAAAACTTAGTCATGACGCTAGACACCGTTAAAAAATTAGAGGAGGTGTACGCTTAAATGAGACCAGAAGAAATTATCATAGCACCAGTTATCACAGAAAAAAGTAATGATGAATTACAAGCAGGAAAGTATACTTTTAAAGTAAACAAAAATGCTACAAAAGTAGAAATTGCTAAAGCCGTTGAAAAATTATTTGAAGTAAAAGTATTAAATGTAAATACAATGACTGTTAAAGGAAAAACAAAAAGAGTAGGAAAATATGAAGGAAAAACTTCTGACTGGAAAAAAGCAATTGTAACAATCGATACAAATCCTGAGGATAAAACATACCTTGCAAAAGGTGGAAAAGCAGTAAAAGGATCTAAAAAATATAAAGATTCTATTGACGCTTTCATGGGTGCATAAGTAAAAAATAAAATTATCTGGAAAATACCAGGAAATCAAAGAATATCTGTTATACGGAGCAGGAAAAAATCCGTAAATAAAAGAAATATAAGGAGAAATACAAAATGGGAATGAAACATTTTAGACCAACTACTCCATCTCTAAGAAACACAACTGTTTCTACATTTGAAGAAATTACTAAAAAGACACCTGAAAAATCTTTACTTGCTAGCAAGAAAGAAAAAGCAGGAAGAAATGCCTATGGTAGAATTACAGTAAGACACCAAGGTGGAGGAAATAGACAAAAATATAGAATTATTGATTTTAAGAGAAATAAAGACGATATGACAGCAACTGTAGTAGGAATTGAATATGATCCTAACAGAAGTGCCAATATTGCTTTAATCAAATATGAAGACGGAACTTTAAGTTATATCTTAGCTCCAGTTGGATTAAAAGATGCAGATACAGTTGTATCTGGACAAAAAGTAGATATTAAACCAGGAAACTGTATGCCAATTGAATCTATTCCAGTAGGTACCATGATTCACAATATCGAATTAAATCCAGGTCAAGGTGGAAAGATGGTAAGAGCTGCAGGACAAGAAGCACAATTAATGGCTAAAGAAGGAAAATATGCACACGTAAGACTTCCATCAGGTGAAATGAGATTAGTCATGACAAAATGTAGAGCAACTATCGGAACCGTTGGAAATACAGACCATGAAAATGTAAAAATCGGTAAAGCCGGAAGAACAAGACATATGGGTATTCGTCCATCTGTTAGAGGTTCTGTAATGAACCCAGTAGATCACCCACATGGTGGTGGTGAAGGTAAAGCTCCAGTAGGACACGCAGGACCAATGACACCTTGGGGTAAACCAGCATTAGGATATAAGACAAGAAAGAAAAATAAACAATCTAATAAATTTATCGTAAAGAGAAGAAAGTAAGGAGGGAAAAAAAGATATGTCAAGATCAAGTAAAAAGAAACCATTCGTTGCTCCAGAGCTAATCAAAAGAGTAGATAACATGAATGAAACAGGAGCAAAAGAGGTATTAAAAACATGGTCAAGAGCTTCTACTATATACCCTCAAATGGTAGGACACACAATCGCTGTTCATGATGGTAGAAAACATGTACCAGTCTATATTACAGAAGAGATGATCGGTCATAAATTAGGAGAATTTGCTCCAACAAGAACTTTTAAAGGTCATGCAGGAGAAAAAACAACGAAGAAATAATAAAGTATAACCAAAAGGAGGTTAGAGTAACGTGGAAAAGCAAGAAGTTCAAGAAATCGTAGTGCCAGAAGCAGTAGCAACATTAAAATATGCTAGAATTTCAAGTAGAAAAGTAAAAATCGTCATAGATTTAATCAGAGGAAAAAGTGTAGATGAAGCTTTAGCAACTGTAAAATATACACCAAAAGCAGCATCTGAAATTATCGAAAAATTATTAAAATCAGCTATCGCAAATGCTGAAAATAATCATCATATGGCACATGAAAAATTATATGTTGCAGAAGTATTTGCAAACCAAGGTCCAACATTAAAGAGAATTAGACCTGCTGCAAAAGGATCTGCTGTTAGAATTAGAAAAAGAACAAGCCATATTACAATCGTATTAAGAGAAAGAGACTAAAAAATAAGGAGGGAGAATAGAACATGGGACAAAAAATGGATCCTCATGGATTAAGAGTAGGAGTCATTAAAGACTGGAGCTCAAAATGGTATGCAAACTCTAAAGACTTTGCAGATTACCTTGTAGAAGATCATAAAATCCGTGAATATGTTAAGAAAAAATTATATGTTAGTGGTATTTCCAAAATTGAAATTGAAAGAACCGCTAAATTTGTAAAAGTAAATGTTTTCACAGCAAAACCAGGTCTAGTAATAGGTAAGGGTGGAAACTTAGCTGAAAACTTAAAAAATGAATTACAAAAAATGATTGGTAAAGAAGTAAACTTAAATATCGTTGAAGTAAAAGATGTAGATACCAATGCACAATTAGTTGCAGAAAACATCGCAGGTCAACTAGAAAGAAGAATTTCATTCAGAAGAGCTATGAAACAATGTATGCAAAAAACTATGAAAGCAGGTGCTTTAGGAATTAAAACTTCTGTATCTGGAAGATTAGGTGGAGCAGACATGGCTAGAACAGAGTTCTACAAAGAAGGAACGATTCCTCTACAAACTTTACGTGCTGACATTGATTATGGATTTGCAGAAGCAGATACCACATATGGAAAAGTTGGTGTAAAAGTTTGGATTTATAAGGGTGAAGTTCTTCCAGCTAAAAAGAAAGCAAACGGAGAGG
>CATZDQ010000183.1 GCA_958417695.1 uncultured Clostridiaceae bacterium
GGTAAATACATTAGATGATAAAGAAGCAGGTGGTAATATTTTTGCAATGATGTTATTATCCATTGTGTTATTTTATGCAATTTACTTTTATGCTTATCAAGTTTCTACTTCTATTACAACAGAAAAAACTTCTAAGATTATAGAAACATTGGTAACTTCTACTTCCCCTAAAACAATTGTATTAGGAAAGACGCTAGGCATTGGACTAGCAGGCATCATGCAAACAGCAGTATTGGTAATCGTAGCCATTGTTTGTGCGAATGTATTTTTAACACCAGAAATGGTAAGTAGTGTATTAGATATGTCTCATATTACGCCTATGTTAGCTGTTATTATGATTGTCTATTATATATTAGGTTATGCTTTGTTTGCATTATTATATGCTTTGACAGGCTCTACGGTTAGCAAACCAGAGGATATTCAATCAGCCAATACACCAGTAGCCATTATGGCTGTAATTGGATTCTATTTTTCTTATTTTACCATGATGAATCCAAGTAGTGACTTAAATGCATTTGCTGCTATATTCCCAATATCTTCACCATTTTGTATGCCATTTAGGGTTATGATGGGCATTGCAAGTACTAGCGAAGTTTTCATTTCGTTAGCCGTTTTAGTGGTAACTATTTTAGTAGTAGCACATGTATCTATTAAAATTTATTCTTCTGCTATTTTGAACTATGGTAGTAAGATGAGTTTTAAAGATATAGTGACGATGTATAAAAACAAAAATGATTAATAAAGTATGAGGATAATCTATAAAAGGGGCTAAATTTATGATAAATAAAGGAGGTCCTTTTTATGGATTTACAGATAGGAAAAGCACTAATAGAGGGAATAAAAAAGTTAGATGTAGGGAAGTTTATACAAGAATTAACAGAGAGGTTAGAGAAGATGGAACAAGAATTAGTGATTGACCGTTTTGAGGGAAATATAGCTATTTGTGAAGATAGAAAAACAGGAAAAATACAAGAAATCGATAGAAAACAATTGCCAGAAGATATACAAGAAGGAGATATGCTAATTTATCAAGACGGAAATTATAGAAAAGATGCAGAAAAACAAACAGAAATAGAAAATCGTATTGCTAAAAAGATGGAAGATTTATGGAAATAGGTAAAGGAGTAAGTAATGAACAAAAGAAGACGTCAATCGAAAAGAGTAGTAGAAAGTCTTATTAGTCTGATAGTAGTCTTACTATTAGGAATGATAGGGGCTTTTTATGCCAATGGTAGTCATCCATTAAATGAAAAGCAAGACATACAAAATAATCAAAGAAATAATGCCATATCCCAAACGGTAGAAAAAGGAGAAACATTAGAAGTATACTTTTTAGATGTAGGGCAAGCAGATAGCATATTGGTACGAAATCAAGGACAAACCTTACTAATTGATGCCGGTAATAATGCAGATGGTAATTGGTTAGTAGCAAAATTACAAGAACTAGGTGTTAGTAAATTAGATTATGTAGTAGGTACCCACCCGCACGAGGACCATATAGGTGGTTTGGATAACGTGATTACACATTTGGATATAGGAACCATTTTTATGCCCAAAATACAGACCAATACGAAAACTTTTGAGGAGGTACTAGATGCGGTTAGTCAAAAGGGACTAACTATAAAAGCACCGGTAGTAGGAGATTCCTTTTTGGTAGGTAATGCAGTGTGTGAAATAATGGCTTGTGGAACAGGAAGCAAAGAGGAAAAAAGCAACTTAAATTTAGCTTCTATTGTTATAAGAACGACTTATGGAGAGAATAGTTTCTTGTTTATGGGAGATGCAGAAGAAAAAAATGAAAGTGCTCGTACTTGGCCACAGACGACTGTATTAAAAGTAGGACATCATGGTTCTGATACTAGTTCTTCAAATTCTTTTTTAAAACAAGTAAAGCCAGAAATTAGTATAATTAGTGTAGGAAAAGATAATAGTTATGGTCACCCAAAGAATACGATTTTAAAACGATTACAGAATTTAAGAACTAAAATCTATCGTACAGATGAAAGTGGTACTATTTTCATAACAAGTGACGGGAAAACAGTATCTGTACAAACGGAAAAATAAATTTGTAAAATAAAATTCATAAAATCTTCAGGATTTCAAAAGAAAATATAGAGAAATTTATGTTATACTAATAGTATGAAAAGAAAAATAAAGTTAGAAAAAAAGAAGGTCATAAAAATAGGAACGACGGTGGGTCTAGTAGCCTTGTGGATAGTAGCTGCCATTTTCTTGTATCCTATCATACAAAATTTAAAAACACCAGAAGGACAGCAAACATTTCAAAATATAGTAAAAGACAGTGGTATACTTGGTTTTGGAATACTATTTTTACTAGAAATAGCACAGATATTTTTTGTTGTATTACCCGCAGAACCTTTGGAAGTATTGGCAGGTATGTGTTATGGTTCTGTTGGGGGATGTGTCTTTATTTTAACATGTGTATGTATTACCACTGCTGTTATTTATGGGATAACTCGAAAATATGGAAAAAGATTGATTGTATTCTTTTTTGGAAAAGAGAGAGTAGAAAAAATAGAGAATAGTAAATTATATCAAAATGAAAAGATAGTTGAAAAAATTTTAATTGTATTATTCTTTATAACTGGAACACCAAAAGATTTATTAGTGTATATAGGTGCTTTATTACCTATAAAACCCATTCGTTTTATTATCATTTCTACTTTTGCAAGAATACCTTCAGTTATTTCTTCTACAATAGCAGGAGAGCACTTGTCTGTAGGTAATTGGGAGGTTAGTATACTAGTTTATGGAATTACATTCCTAATAACAGTAGTTATAATAGGAATTATTCACTATTTTGATAAAGAACACATTGCTAGAAGAGCGATACAAGAATTAAAATAGTATTGCTAAAATACCGAAACTTAAATTAAAATATTGCAATATGTAACATAATGTGATAAAATAAAATTATGCAATAGTGCATGTTGAATGTTTCAAAAGGAGGAACATATGGAACGGAATTTTTTTAAAAATGTTGTTGTTGGAGTGTTTGCAGGTGTAGGCATCTACTTCGTGGTGGAATCATGGATTCGGAGACTCGTAAAGGAGGAGATTCAAAAAGAATTTGAATCTGGTAAATCTGGTGAATCTTTTGAATCTTACGATGAAGAAGATGAATGGGATGATGAAGAATTAGACAACTGTGAGAACCAGGAAAAATAACAGTAAAATAATCCGTGTAAAAAAAAAAGCTAGGCAAGTTATCCAGATCGGAAGAGCACACGTCTGAACTCCAGTCACCTTGGTATATCTAGTATGCCG
>CATZDQ010000184.1 GCA_958417695.1 uncultured Clostridiaceae bacterium
TCCTACTACTTCTTCTAGCATAAACATCGTCATAGCCCTCTTCCCAATATTTAATCAACTCTGGAATTAACTCTGGTGGATCATGTAAATCTGCATCCATAAAAATCACACAATCACCAGTTGCATAATCTAAACCAGCAATCATAGCTACTTCTTTTCCAAAATTTCTAGAGAAATCCACATAAGAAATTCTCTCATCTTTTGCTCTCAAATCCTTCACAATTTGAATGGTTTTATCCTTGCTACCATCATTTACAAAAAGTACCTCAAACTGATAATTATGAATCTCATCCATTAATTTCTTCAATCTTTCATACAAATATGGTAAAGACTCTTCTTCATTATAAGCGGGTATAATAATGCTTATTTTCTTCATTTCCAATTCCTCCTACTATTCTCATACTTTTATCATATATTTATTTTGTATAGTATATCATTAAGTTATGTACTTGTCCATTTTTTCGGTAACTTTTTTTCATAAAAAGTCCATCGAATGTCCATCGGGACCAGGTACATATGGACATTTTTGTCCATGGGGACATAGACGAAAATATTTATGTTGATTATTTCTTTTTTTAGTTTATGTATTTTAAGTTTCGGTATTTTTTTATAAAGTTATTAAAACTCTAAGATTTGCTGTCTCAATTGGCAAACAATTCCACTTTTTCATTTTTATTATGGTATTACAACAAATTTTATAGTAACGATTTTGCAAAAAGCCGAAATTCAAATTATGTATACCTTGACTTCTAGTTTTTTCTATGATATGCTTTTATTATTAGTTACCAATGTGTTTTTATTTTAAAGGAGGTCAAACTATGTTTTACTGGAGTTCTGAAAAATGTCGAATTGTTTCTATTGAGCGGTTTGACAGTTCCAAAGTCATAAGTTCTAGAAGTATGGTTATTCACGTAGAAGTTTTGCGTGATAATACTTCTCACACCATCCATTGGGCTTCTTGTCCGACTATCATGACAGAGAATTTGTTTCTTGCAAACAAATTGCCCCATTTATTTGAATATTTTTGGGCTCTGCCGGATAATGGAGAATTTCTTGCTTACTATCATCATACAGCTGATGGTAATTATCAGTATTTAGCGCCCGATAATTAATGGAAAAGGTTCTTTGTCAATAGTTGAGGGTGGAAAACTTCGAAAAAAAGTAGGAGACTTATCTGTAAAAGGATAAATCTCCTACTTTTTCCTTATTTTTATTACTTTTAGTTTATAACTTCCAAAATTTTTTACATTTTAAGATACAACCAAAACAACACGAAATCCACTGTAGTAAGTACTAGTTGCTGTATTACGTGCAAAAGAAAAAAGTCCACTCATTGAGTTATATGAAAAATTTCCACCTCGCACTAGAAATGGATTGTCCGCCTTTGGATAAGTTGAGTAATCTTTATACCATGAGGTAACTCCATTTCCCTGCATAGATGTCTCATAAATGCCATCACCATAAATTAAGATGTTCTTTTTATAGTTATTACCACCTGCCTCATTTATGTTTGCTGAGTTATCTGTACTACTATCAAATGGATAAATAGTTGCATATTTTGTACTAGTTTTTCTTAAAATATCTCCGTCATAGCAAATAGATACTCCATATTTTTTTAAGTTTTCATTTTCATTTGCTATATAAGCGGCTATTCGTTCCCAAGTTCCTCCACTCAAATCGTAGATTCCATACATTGTTCCTGTACAACTGGCCATGCAGCCATTTAATTGATTCCATGTGTAAACACCATTATTAGCTGTATTTCCTGTGGTTCCATTAATACTTGCCATTGTCTGTACACTTTCTCCATCATTAGCAGAAGCTGTTGTACAACCGGTTACAGCATAGATACTATCGACTCCACTTTTTCCTACTGTATTGGTTCTTGCAGTTCCTCCACTATTTAAATTTATATTATTGACCGTGATATCTGTCCCATTTAGTCCATATTTACTTTGTGATAAATAGGCAACTGCTCCCCATTCACTGTTCTTCATTAAGTGAGAATCTGCACTTTTCGTCAAGCCATAAATATTACCGTTTTCTGTCATAGCTTTTGCTATATTAAAGGCATCATTATGACTAATATAATTCATACTATAGGTCTTTGCTTGAAAGGTTGGATATTTGATGATTGTTCTTGTAGAACCATATATACCATCTAACCAGTTACGAGCACTTTCATTTTCATCACTGCTTTGTCCTCTTTCTACCGCACTTGTCCATGAATCACTTTGCGAATAACTAACACTACTGGCTTTGACCGGAGCACTATTATTTCCGACCAGCATACCCCGCTTCAAATTTAGCTACCCAGATGCCGGTTAATTCTTTATCCCATCCTCCATTTCTATAATGAATTTTTGTTTCATCTGTAAAGGCTGGATGTACAGTATATCCCACAGTAGTATCTACTTGTTCATTTTCACTTTTACAGCGCTTTGCTGTTTGAATTTGTCCATTTTCATCATAATAGTTATCGGTTGTTCCTATTAAAAATTTAATATCAAATGTTTGATTACTAGCATTTACTTTGTAGGCATATCTAGGTATCCATACCCACATACTTCCGTCTTCTGTTTGAGCATTTGCCCACCTTTTAGTATTGTAATCATACCAATCTAATTCATTTACACTGCTATCTTTAACTTCTCCCTCACTATTTTCTGTTGGATATACAAATTTAATTGCTTTCATCCCATTAGTTAATATTGGTTTATTTACTCCTTTTTCCACTATATAAGTTTGTCCTAATGCTTCATCTATTTGTTGTTCTAAACTAGCTAAGCCACCTAATTCCTCTTTTTGACCTCTATCAGTATCCTCTTTTGCTCTTTGTGCTTGTATGATAATACCATTTTCTCCTACTAATACATTAATCACTACACCTGCTAAAATAATTAATACAATAATAGTCATGACTAAAGCTATTAAAGTAATACCTTTTTGTTTCCTTGTTTTCATATTCTTATCTTCCTTTCTTTTCTTATGTTTTCCATTTTTAGCTTCATACTTTTTTAGATTTTGATATTTTATTTATTATAATATTTCTAAATTGTATTTCTTCTTTTTTTCTACTTTTCATTTATTTACGAGTTTGCATAAAAAATAAACCCTCCTTATTAAACTTTTTGTCTAATAAGGAAGATTCACTTCACTTTTTATTTCTATTCCATTTTTATATCTCTTTAACTTCGCTCAAAGATGTGTCCCCTATGGACAAAATTGTCCACCTGTACCTGGTCCCAATGGACAAAATAT
>CATZDQ010000185.1 GCA_958417695.1 uncultured Clostridiaceae bacterium
ATTTCACTTTGCTTGGGAAAAATAAGTTAAAGAAATCGGAAGATATAGAGAACCTAACATCCGATTTTCTGATTAAGCATATTGAAACTGTTTTTCAGAAAAAAGACAGTTGCTTATGGCTTCAAGATGTTAATTTCGAAGATTTCTGCGAATATCTCCTCCCATATAGGATAGGGCAAGAACAACCTTCTCTTTGGCGAGATTCTGTTTTTGAAGGATTCGCACAACTACATAACTATATACAAAATTACGATGACACACGAACATCTTCACTCTCTTTAAGCAAAAGACTTTTACATATAGCTCGAATACCTTGGACAGAAGCTATATCAATACTCCCCCCCTCTATATCTTCTTATCGGACTGATTGTGAAGATACTGCGACACGTCTTCTCATCCTTTATAGACTATGCAACATTCCTGCAGCTATAGATATGATTCCTTGCTGGGGCAATTACAATGGTAAACATGTATGGGCACAACCCATAGAAAGACGAAGACGTTATACAAACGAATTAGAAAAGTTTAACTGGGCTACTATACCCAAAGTTTATAGAAAAACATACTCTAGCCATCCTATTATTGCACCCAAGAACGAGTTTATTCCTCCTTTTTTTTTAGATAGTCACTTAAAAGATGTAACTAAAGAGTACATTAATACAATACAAGTTACTGAAAAATCGTTTCCCAAAAGTGTTTATTTTGGATATCTATGTGTTTTTAATCGCGGTAAATGGATACCAGTAGCTCAATCTATCAACCACTCTGGTAAATGTATATTTCCTGACATGGGTCCAGGTATAGTATATTTACCTGCATATTTCAATAATGATCAGCAGCTTATACCTACATCTAATCCATTTAGATTAAAAAACAATGGAGAAAAAATATACTTACAAGCCAAACAAAATAGAGGAGATTTAATACTCAAACGAAAGTATCCGCTTAACAATACAAGATTCATAGATCCCAGTATAGATCTTATAGTCGAGACCTCCTCTACAAATAAATTCAATAAGTGTGATACATTTCATATCAAGAAAGATTTATTAATGCAACCAGTAAATATTGAAACAAACCAGAAACATCGTTATTTTCGTATAACTCCTAATAACTATTCCATGATAGCAGAAATTTACTTCCTTAATAAAAATGGTAAACGAATACATGGACATTTAGAAAATACAAACCAATATAAAAAGCTTCAAGATAATGATATTCTTACTTATGAATATATACCCCCATTAAATTTCTATATAAATCCAACAGATACAATATCATCAATGCAAATATTACCATATAATGACGGAAATGGTATTTATCCTGAAGATGAATATGAACTGTTTTATTTTGACAAGGAAAAACAATGGATTTCTTGCGGATATAAAACAGCAAATAATTATTTCATAAAATTTGAGAATGTTCCATTGGAAGCCCTATATTGGTTACAAAATTTAACAACAGGTAAAGAAGAACGTATTTTCACGTTTGAGAATGGAAAACAACGTTTTTGGTAAAAGAAAAGCATCAATATTAAATAATAGAATATTTTCTGCTAAATACAACAAAAAACTGCACATAAATTTCATTAAATTATAAAATAAACATAAATTTGCAACTAATTATAACAAACGTTTTAAACACACAAACATTTTCTAATGAAAAAAAGACATACCTTAAAATGGAGTACATTGGGAATAGTTCTCATATTACTCTGCATGCACTATTCATCATGTACCGATGATAATAAAGATAGCATTATTTCAGAAAAAGATGTGCCCCCTAGACTTGTTGAAATAAAAGACTTTTTAAGAAATAAAACATTATATACCATAGATTTAGACAAAACATTTTCTTGCCAAAAACAGATATTTACCTATGTATGTGCAAAGAATTCATTGGGAAAGTTAGAGCCTGATTGGAGCACGTTACAAACTTATCAAGATGAAGAGAATGATGTACAAACATTAATGCTTAAAAGTAAGTCCACTGTTTCAGGGCTTACATACACTAGAAGCAAAGGAAAAGAAAAAGCACAAATAAATGTAGCAACATTTAAACTTGTAATTTGGAAAATAGAAGGAGCTTTAGTAGGACGTATTATGACATATCTTCCTGATAATAGATTTTATAAAGACTCTCTAAATTGTATATCTAAATTAGGATATGAATTAGAGAATACTAATTATAGTGGGATCCGCCTTGTATCCACTTTAGATGGCATGTTTCTCTATGGTGACAAGTATGAAAAAGGGCAGCATTTATTTCATTTTCTTCCTACAGAAACATACAGAAAAAGTATTTCTAAAAAAGATTCCACAAAATCAAGTATAACAAGAAGTAATTTAACAGAAGATCATATTTTTCTTAAATTCATCTCAGAACGATGTAAGTTAGAAACAAGATCTGTTTATACGACCCAAGAAAGTGGTGATTTCTACTGTTCATTTTGTGGTAGACCAGCCAATCAATGTACTTGTATAACCGTCACTCCTCCTAAAGTATACTGTCCTCGTTGTGGAATGGAAACCAAATACTGTTTATGCTGTAATAGATGCCATAATTATCCATGTAAATGCTGTAAGTCATGTTTTCATTATCCATGTATATGTTGCAATATTTGTCACCATTACCCATGCACATGCTATTCTACTGGTGGAGGAGGAAGTAGTGGAAGCGGCAATCCAGGTAGTGGAAGTACCCCACAGGGAAGCCATAAAAAAACAGCAGCCATAATCAAATCCGTAACAGAAAGTGCAGTAAGAAAAGTTTTAAACGATCATAATAATGATAAAATCACAGCTCATTGCAATGAGGGAGTAAGAAATGCTTTTGAAAAGTTATTCAAATCAAATATTTTAGATAATATGAATGCTAATACTATGACAAAATATTGGATAAATAATCCAAAGCAGTGGGAACCTATACAAATGTCCAAAGCACAAAATCTTGCAAATGAAGGCTATTTTGTAGTAGCTGGCTATATTAATCCAACTGGCAGTGGACATGTTGTAGTTATAGTTCCAGGAACCGAAACGTTAGGGAATTGGAATGGCACCCGAACATATCTACCAAACACTATGGATACAGGTTCTAGAATGAGATCTACTTCACAACCTATAAATCGAAGTTTCGGAAAATCGAAACATAATAAAGTCATCTTCTTTAAATATAAATAGTTATGAATAAAAATGTTCTTTTAGCCCTTTTATTAATGCTGACTTCATTAGTTAGTAAA
>CATZDQ010000186.1 GCA_958417695.1 uncultured Clostridiaceae bacterium
TTTGCATACCTCTTCGCTCTATAATCTTTCTTTTAAGCCAATTTCTTATTCCCATAGTTTCCCACCTATCTTCTGTTTTTCCTTTATTATAGCAATTCTGTTTACACAAAACAATAGTCTATGATAATTCTTTACAACATGACTGCTAAAATACCAATTAAAAAGCCTAACATATTTCCTACTGCTGTCATTCTTCCTTGGTATAGTTTATTAGATTCTGGTATTAATTCTCCGAGAGACAATATATAACATAGCACCTGCTGCAAAACTTAAACAAATAGCAATGACATCTTGTGATATTCCCCCTACTAATGCACCAAAAAAGGCGCCCACTCCTGTTGTAATTCCAGATAAGATTACATAGAAAACCACTTTTAGTGGATGCATTCCTCCATTTTTCATAGGTACACTCATAGAAATTCCTTCTGGAATATCATGCAAACATATAGCAATTGCTAAAGAATAACCTAATGTTAAAGACGCACCAAATCCAGAACCTATTGCTAGGCCTTCTGGAAAGTTATGGATGGCTAATCCGATACTTACTATAATGCCTGTTTTTAAAAGACTATTTTTATTGTCTGTAAATCGAGTATTGGTACTAAACTTTTTTTGTACGATAATATCACAAATAATCATTGTTACAATACCAGCTATAATACCCAATAATACATTGCTTAATTGAGCAATCTCTAGTGCTTCTGGTATTAAATCGAAGCAAACAATCGCTAGCATTAGACCTGAGGCAAATGATAAAATAAAACTTAAAAATTTATTAGATGTTTTCTTACATACAACTCCTATTATACCACCTATTGTGGTACCAAAGGTTCCAAAAAACAATCCAATTAGTGTGGTTTGTATTAAATTTTCCAAAAGAAAGACCCCTTTAAATATACTTTGTTTAAGTGTATTTAAAAAGGTCTTATTTTATGCTTCTATTCTTCATTTCCTTTTAATCTTTCTGCTCTATCGGCAGCAATTAAATTGTCAATCATTTCATCTAAATTACCATTTAAGAAGTCTTCGAACTGATATACGTTAAAACCAATTCTATGGTCTGTAATACGTCCTTGTGGATAATTATAGGTACGTATCTTTTCACTTCTATCTCCGCTCCCCACTTGACTTTTTCTTTCATTTGCAATCTGGCTGTCTCTTTTTTCTTTTTCTTGTTCATATAAACGAGAACGTAGTAATCGCATAGCATATTCTCTATTTTGTAGTTGTGAACGTTCTGTTTGGCATTCTGCTACAATTCCTGTAGGTATATGAATTAACCTTACGGCTGATGAGGTTTTATTTACATGCTGTCCTCCAGCACCAGATGCTCTATAAACTTCTAATTTAATATCTGCTGGGTTAATATCAATTTCTACATCTTCTACTTCTGGAAGTACGGCTACGGTTGCAGTAGATGTGTGAATTCTTCCACTACTTTCTGTATCTGGTACACGTTGTACTCTATGTACTCCGCTTTCGAATTTCAAACGACTATAAGCACCTTTTCCAGTAATCATAAACGAAATTTCTTTGTATCCTCCTAATTCTGTTGCATTTTCATTTAAGACTTCTAATTTCCAATGTTTTCTTTCTACATACATGGTATACATTCTAAATAACGTACCTGCAAATAAAGCTGCTTCTTCACCTCCAGCACCACCTCTAATTTCACAAATAACGTTTTTGTCATCGTCAGGGTCTTTTGGAATTAATAAAACTTTTAGCTCTTCTTCTATTTTGGGCATTTGGTCTTTGGCTTCTAACATTTCTTCTTCCGCTAATTCTTTCATTTCTGGATCATTCATCATTTCTTTAGCTTCTTCAAAGGCTTGTTTTGCTTTCTTATATTCTCTATATTTTTCTACAATTGGCTCTAGCTCTGCATGTTCTTTCATGTAGTCTCTCCACTCTGTTTGTCTACTAATGATTTCTGGATCACTTATTTTTTGTGTTAATTCTTCATAACGTTTCTCTACTGTCTCTAATTTGTCAAACATGTTCTTTCTCCTTTTCTCTTTTTTTGCAAGCTTATTATACTATATTTTCCCTATTTATACAATAGCCCTTTTCGGAGATTTTTTCTTTACCTATTAGATAATTTTTTAGCTATATTTTCTATTAAAGCAATGGTTCCTTCTATGCCTAACTTTGCTGTATCTATTAATACATCATAGCCTTCTTTTGCTCCCCATTTTTCCTCTGTATAATAGGCATAATAGCTGGCTCTTTGCTTATCTATCTTTTCAATGGCTTTTTTTGCTTTTTGTTCTGACATTCCTGCAAATTCTATTTTTCTATTGATTTTAAAATTTATATCTGATGCATATAGGAAAATATGCAAAGTATCTGGTTTATTTCTTAAAATCACATTGGCACACCTTCCTATAATAATACTATTGTTTTCTTGTGAAATTTCTTCAATCATTTTAGAAGTTTCTATAAAATATTTATCCTCTGTTGGAAGGTCTGTTAAAGAATTTACACTATCTTCAAAAGACATAGCAGACATTGCTAACGTATACCAAAAGCTATTTTTATGTTTTTCATCCATGGATTCTAATAGTTTCTCATCAATATTTTTTTCTTTAGATAATCTTTGTATAATCTCTTTATCATAAAAAGACATTTGCAATCTTTTAGCTAATTGCTCTCCTATATATTTTCCACCACTACCATACTCTCTACCAATTGTGATAACCATGCTATTTTACCTCCTCTTTTTCTAATTTTTTTATTTGTTTTATTTCTAGCCCTACTAATATAAGTGCTAATACAAAAGCTAATCCATCTGCTGTTGGTCCTGCAAATAGAATACCTTCTATACCAAATAGTTGACTTAATAATAACATAGCTGGTATTAAAAATAAAATCTGTCTAGACAAAGAAATCATCGCTGACTTCATTGGTTTTCCTATTGCTTGCATAAATATACCAGAAATCATTTGGAAACTATTTAATAAAATAAACATTAAAAAGATTTTAAAACTCTTTTGTGCGAATTCATTATATAATCCATTTTCCTGTCCAAATAGGTTAATAACCACTTGTGGAAATAATTGAAATATCATGGTTCCTATCAAAGTAATAATTGCTCCTATCTCAATTGCTTTTACAAAGGTTTGCAATACTCTTTTATATTGTTTGGCGCCATAATTAAATCCTAGAATTGGTTGTGCACCTACG
>CATZDQ010000187.1 GCA_958417695.1 uncultured Clostridiaceae bacterium
GAAAAAGGAATCGTATTGGCAGGAGGAGGCGCTTTAATACAAAATTTAGACAAGCTATTAAGCCTAAAAACAGGCATGCCAGTATATGTGGCAGAAGAACCCTTAGAATGTGTTGTAAAAGGAACAGAAAAGACAATAGAAGATTTAGAAAAACTAAAAAATGTACTTTTAAATTCTAGAAGAAGATAATAAAAAAGAAAGGTGAAGAAAGATGCATAGGACGAAAAAGACAGGAATAGCGGGTATCATTATTACAGTTATTATATTAATCATCATTGTAGTATTATCCAATATAACAACCAACCATTTATCCTATATAGAAACAGCAGTAGGTACTTTAGTAATGCCAATTCAAAATGGTCTGACCTATTTAAAAAATAAAATAGTAGGAAACAATACTTTCTTCACAGACATTAATAACTTAAAACAAGAAAATGAGGAATTGAAAAAGAAAAATAGCGAATTAGAACAGTCTTTAAGAGAACTAGAAATTATCAAATCGGAAAATGCCACGCTAAAAGAATATGTCAATTTAAAAGATAAATATACACAATATAATACACTTCCAGCTTATGTTATCAATAAAGACATTAGCAATTATAGTGACGTTATGGTCATTAACGTAGGCAGTAAAGATGGTATAAAAGTCAATATGCCAGTCATATCAGACCAAGGTTTAGTAGGACATATTGTATCTGTAACAGAAACAACAGCTAAAGTCCAAACGATTGTAGATACCTCTAGTACCATTAGTTGCACCATTAGTACATCAAGAGATACGATTATTGCAAGAGGAACCCTAGAAGCAGAATCTACCTTAAAAGCTACCTATATACCAACACAAGCAACACTTCTACAAGGAGACACAGTAGAAACATCAGGACTAGGAGGTATTTATCCAAAAGGGATCTTAATAGGCACAATTAAAGAAGTAACGAATACAAAAAATATAACAGATCGTTATGCAACAATAGAAACAGCAGTAGATTTTTCAAAAGTAGAAACCGTATTAGTCATAAAATAAAACAAGAAAGGAAATAGGTGTGAAAAAAGCAATTGCAACAGGTCTAATGTTTATAACATTTGTAATCTTATATATTCTACAAGCCAACTTCTTTAGTTGGTTTACAATTGCTGGTATCCAACCAAATCTATTTGTTTTATGGATATTATTTATAGGATTATATGCTGGAAAGAAAATTGGTATCATAGCAGGATTACTAGGTGGTTTTTTATTAGAAATATGGATAGGACAAGATATAGCTGCAAGTATGATAATGCTCGCTATTATAGGATTCTTAGGAGGGTATTTTGATAAAAACTTTTCTAAAGAAAGTCGTATTACTATTATGTTAATGGTCATGGGCAGTACATGTTTTTATGAAATAGGCATTTATGTATTCCACATACTGCAATTAGGAACCCATGTAGAAATATTGCCATTTACAAGAACATTATGTATAGAAATCGTCTATAACACACTATTAACGATTATCCTATATCCAGGTATTCAAAAATTAGGATATCAATTAGAGGAAATATTTAAAGGACAAAACATATTAACTAGATATTTCTAAAACAAAAACAATAAAAAGTAGGAGGTGAGCAATTGCATTCACAAAATCCAAATCGAATAAAAATACGTTATAATATCTTATCCGCTGTCATTTATATAATTGGTATTGTGTTACTGATTCAATTGTTTAACCTACAAATTATACATGGAGAAGAATATAGAGAACAATCCAATACTAGATTAACCAGAGAAAGTGTGTTAAAAGCAGCGAGAGGCAATATCTTAGACCAATCTGGAAATAAGTTAGCTAGTACCATCGCAGGAACGAACCTAGAATTATATAAAAGCAAAGTAGACACAAAGACTTTGAATGAAACATTATTAAAAATAACACAGGTATTAGAAAAAAATGGTGACAAATATTTAGATGAATTACCAATCACTATCAATCCAATTGCTTTTTCCGTAAGCGAAGAAGCTGCCAATACTTGGAAAAAACAAAATAGTATAGAAGAAAACAAAACAGCAGAAGAATGTTTTAACTTATTAAAAGGAAAATATAAAATAGAAAATGAAAACATAGAAGAAGTAAGAAAAATTATGACATTACGATATGCTATTAGTAAAAATGGATATAGTAACACGAACTCTGTAAAGCTAGCAAGTAATATAAGCGAAAACAGCTTAGCAGAATTAAGCGAAAGAAATGCAGAATTTCCTGGGGTCAATTTAACGGTAGAACCTGTTAGAAATTATACTTCTGGCAATTTAGCATCCCACATATTAGGCTATGTTAGTAGAATTGGAGAAAAAGAACTAGAAGGAAAAGAAGACAGATATACACCAAATGACAATATAGGAAAGACAGGAATAGAATACATATTTGAACCATATTTAAAAGGAAAAGATGGTATTAAACAAATTGATATGGCTGTAGATGGAACCGTAACCGATGAATATGTGGCTAAAGAAGCCGTTGCTGGAAACGATGTAGCCTTAACCATAGATGCGAACTTACAAAAAGTAACACAAACTGCTCTAAAAGGTAGCATAGATAAAATTACACAAACAGAAAAAGTAAATGTAACAGGAGGGTCAGCAGTAGTCATGAATGTCAAAACAGGAGAAGTTCTAGCCATGGCAAGCTATCCAGATTTTGACCCAAGTGATTTTACAAATGGTATCAGCACAGATAAATGGAATTATTACACAGCAGAAGAAACTTCAGAATATGCCAAAAATCATCCATTTGTCAATAGAGCGATATCTTCTCCATCCTCTCCAGGATCTACTTTTAAAATGGTAACCGCCATTGCAGGACTAGAATCAGGCTCTATTACCACCAAAGAAAAAATCAATGACGTAGGTGTCTATCGTTTTTCATCAGATTACAACCCAAAATGTTGGATATACCAATCTTATGGAAGAGGACATGGGTATTTAAATGTAACCAATGCTATCATTCATTCCTGCAATTACTTTTTCTATGAAGTTGGAAATAGAACAGGTATACAAACGTTAGCAAAATATACAAGAGCATTAGGCTTAGGTAAAAAAACAGGCATTGAATTACTAGGAGAAGAAGCAGGTTATGTAGCAAGTCCTGAAACTTCTAAAGCATTAGGACAAACATGGAATGGAGGAGACATATTACCAGCAGCAATTGG
>CATZDQ010000188.1 GCA_958417695.1 uncultured Clostridiaceae bacterium
ATTGTTTGCAAATTGTGGAAAATTATGCATGTTGTCTGTTCAAAAAGAAAAGTAAGTTTGAAAATACATAACTTTTTAAATTGTAGTCCCTATTTACCAAATAGCTTTTTATTATTAGTCTACCATTTTGGGTTCACTTCACAATTAACTAGTTTCTTACTTCGGTTCTATTTAGAAATTTATATTTACTTAATTATACAACTCTAATACTCATGTCCCTTTTTTAATATATTTAATAAAACTGCTTTAAATAAGTTTTTATGAGAAGGAGCATGTCAAAAGATTTCTAAGATATAAATTATCTTAAGATGTTTATTGATTTATTTGACAATAGAACCTCATTTTAAAAAGATGGGAATAAATGAATTCAATAAAATTTATATAATACGTATCTAAAAAAGAAATATTTTAAAATAGCTTGCAAAAAATGTAAAATAATGGTATATTTTCTTTGTAAAGGGGGAATATTTATGGGAATAGCATCATTAATATTAGGAATTATAGGATTACTTATATCATTTTCTTGGTTTAAAGATTTAAGTTTAATAGTATCCATTGTAGGATTGATTTTAGGCATAATTGCTATTGTGAAGAAAAAAGAAAAAAGAATGGGAATAGCAGGAGTGATATTAACTGCATTAGCTTTAGTTTTGTGTTTTGCTATTAGTCCGTCAATTAATACTTCCGGAGAAGGGATAATGCCAGATTCTGGAAGTGGAATTAAGAAAGTATCTGTCTCAACGGATAATATAGTAATAGAAAAGGTAGGAATAACAAAATATGGAGACTTTGTTATAAAAGTAACTAACAATAATGAAGGTGCGGTATGTTTATCATCCATTACAACTGTGTTCAAAGATTCTAATGGAGATTTTGCAATTAGTAAAAAGTCTGACCAAAGTTTTGTTTGTATACCTGCTAAGGGAGTAACATATGTGTATAATTGGGGATACAAAGAGAATTATGCACAGTATCCTATATATG
The DNA here is from genome assembly GCA_958417695.1 of uncultured Clostridiaceae bacterium. Lineage (GTDB taxonomy): Bacteria > Bacillota > Clostridia > TANB77 > CAG-508 > UMGS1663. Next base: position 985 of record CATZDQ010000188.1, read on the forward strand.
AATTTAGTTGCGAACTAGCAAATATTTCAGACGATTTCGTATATAATGGTATTGAAATAAAGTCTAATAATACAGGAAGTCAAATTGCAGTAACATTAACAAATAATAGTGGAGAAACTATAAAGTCGGCTAGCGTAATTGTACTGTATTATAAGGGAAATGATATAGTAGGTGTGGAAAATGGATATTCCGATGCTACTGTAGCAAATGGTTCTAATGCATATATAAATGTGGATTATCCAAAAGATTCAAAGTACAATACAGTCTCTTTTGATAAATACGAGGTTTATTACACCCAAGCATCTATAAGTTTCTAAAAAATCCTATGCAATATTTCTAATAAATTTAAAAAGATATAAAATAAGCACAGCCCTAGACTGTGCTTTTAGTTTGGAGAGAAAAATGTACCTGAAATAATAAACAAGTATATGAAATTAATATAGATTTCATATATACTTTAGCTTATCCTAAAGCATATTTACATCCTACTTTACTTACAATTAAACAGAACAAAATACTATACATAATAGAATCGATAAAATATTTACATTCTACTTTACTTACAATTAAACAGGTAGCTTTTTCTTCCTTTAATAGCAACCCTTTGCACTATCCTATCTGTCGACCTCTTAATTTATTGTATCAAAAAGTAATATAAAAATCTACTATTTTTAGAAAAAGCTTATATATTCGTCTTTTTTCGTCTGTCGACCCCTACGTTTTTCACACATTTGGAGGTTGACAGATTTTATTTTTTATTTTTCATAAAAATAATCTACAATTCCATTATAAATTCCCCAAGCTAGTTTATCCTGATATTCATCTGTTAGCAATTGTTTTTCTTCTTCAGGATTGGATAAAAATCCACATTCTACTATACTAATCGGTATTTCTACATGTTTTACAATATAAATATTATCTATTTTCATAGCAACTCTTTTATTCTCTTTTTGTATGGCCTCATTTAAATTACTTTGCATACTCTTTGCCAACTTCATACTTTGGTCATTTCCATCTTTATAAAAACACTGCCATCCCCAATATTGTTGTTGTGGAATTTTATTTAAATGAATAGATACAAAAATGTCTGCACTAGATTCATTTCCTATTTTTACTCTGTTATGGATATCCGATATTTTTTTCTGTTTTAATGTTTTACTATCTAAATCATAAATAGCATTCTCATCTGACCTTGTTAGAATAACTGTAGCTCCACTTTGTTCTAAAAGGTTTTGTAACTTTAACGCAATTTTTAAATTTGTTTCTGCCTCTGTTGTCCCATTGCTACTTTGTGCACCTTCATCTGGCACACCGTGTCCTGCATCAATTACAATTACTTTATTGCTAACTGGTAAAGCCACTGTTTCCACAGTTTTATCCTTCTTTGCTGTAAAAAATGAAAAAGCAAATACTGCAATTAATACCATTGAACTTAAAAAGGCAATCCTTTTTCTACTTAAAATAATCATTTTCCAAACTCCCATATTCATGTTTTGTTATTATATATATGAAAGTTTCTTCTACTTTATACCAGAGTAGTATGACTTACAAGAAAAAAGAAGTATCTTTTAAAGATACCCCTTCTGCTATTTATTCTAAAACATACTAAAACCTAAAAACATTAATCCAAAAAACATAACCCAGAATGCAAGTGCTACTACACCAGTAACAAAACCAGCTACTGCCATACCTTTTCCTGGAGTTTTCTTAAATCTTAATAATCCAAATACAACTGCTAATACACCACAAGTTATAGATATTGGCCATGAACATAAGAATACTAAAGCAACAATTCCTAATACCATAGCAGCTATACTCATACCCTGTTTTCCATCTGTTTTTGGTTCTATTACTTCTACTTTTTTCTCTTCCTCCATTTTATCTCCTCCTTATTATTTATCTATTTTATGTTTTCGTTTTCTGCTACCATACCTTTATTATACACTATTTTATCAATTTGGTCAATTTATCTATATTAGATTTCTAATAATCGCAAAAATAAGCAAAATAATTATAAAACCTATCCAAAACTTAGTTTTAGGATACAACCAAGTAGCCAGTGGTTTTTTTCTAAAGATATTCATTACAAAAATTGCATTAACTACTAGTAAGTAAAAAGCCATTAAGAAAAATAAAGGATGGTATAAAAAAGCCTCATAAAAAGCACCATTTGCAATAGCTTCTATACATCTAGT
>CATZDQ010000189.1 GCA_958417695.1 uncultured Clostridiaceae bacterium
TTTCTCTCTTCTTTGATAACTAAAAATATCATCTACCCCATTTGAAATTACATGTAACTTAGCGGTATATCCATGATTCTTCAACTCATCCGCAATAAAACGGCTAGGACAATGAATATGAGAAAAACGATTATAAAAATGGTCTCTTAAATAAAAATAAATTTTATCATTTACTTTCGTATTAGTACCCAGCTTCAACGTATAAGTTACATTCTCTGGTTGCATATGGAAAGCCGTTGTATGAGGCACCTGTAAATCCTCTGCAATCTTTAACCCTTGAACAGATAAGGCAAATGGCAAATAAAAATGGACCACATCAGCCTCACTAATCGCCTTTGTAAGTACCTCTTTAGAAGGAATTGCAAAAGACATACCTTGGGACTTTACAATATGAGAAACAACCGGTAGCAGCTTTAATTCTTTAACCGTATATTTATTGGCAGCCTCTTTCCCTGTACTCACAATTGAAACCTCATGTCCTCTTTGCTCTAAAGCCTTAGCAAATCTTCTAGCAGAAATTGTTGTACCATTATTATCTTGGTCAAACTGATCAATTACAATTAAAATCTTCATATCCTACCCTTTATCTACCTTTCTTCTACTTTCTTCGACATTATACCATTACTTTATAAAAATGTCCACAGGGACCAGGTCCCAATGGACACTTTTGTCCATTGGGGACACATATGAATTATCAACAAAAAGAGAAGCTTTTAAAACTTCTCTTGATTTTGTATTGCTTTTTATTAATCTTGTTTGTCGTTATTTTTGTTACCTAATTTTTTACTAATTTCTGTTGTATTTCTACAAATAACTAGTAAGATTAGGGCAAATTCATATACTACTCTTGCCATAATATTTCCTAAAACAAGTGATACTAAGAATGATATGAAACTTGTTCCAATTAGTGCAAAAGAAGATAATGTAATGTAAATGGCTACTACTAAATATGTAATTTTTAGTAATGCTTCTAAGAACATTTTTTTGAATGATAAGAAATCATATAGCCATGCTACAAAGCCTGTAAATTTTCCTTCATTTTTCTTACTTAAAAATAAGAAATATACTAAGATACCTCCTACAATAGCTAATATAAAAGAAACAATTAGCCAAATTGAATTAGAAGCTATGCTACTAGTTAAATAATTTGTCTTATACATATTTTTTCCTCCCTCTTTTATTTTTCTTCATCCTATCATAATTTCCATTTTTCGTCAATTTTTTCTTCATAATTTCTTCATAATTAATTTCTTTTACTCTATTTGTATGTCTCTTTTATCCATTTATGCTTATCTTAAGAAAAAATATAATAAAACCACTATTTCGAAGATAAGAATCGCAGGAAATCCTACTACAAATCTTGGTTTTTGTGTCTTATGTCTGAATGTATACATCCCTGCAATGCCACCGATACCGCCGCCTAATAGTACTAACACAAATAAAGTTTGTTCACTCGTTCTCCATTTTCCTCTTTCTGCTTTTCTTTTATCTAACCACATAGCTAAAAAGGTTATCACATTTATGATAACTAAATAGATAATAAAATTTGGTATGGTTAATACCTGACTTAAATCCAATGCTGGAATTGTGTTTTCAAACATATATTTTCTCTCTTTTCTTTTTATAGGATTACATTCTATCAAATGAATTTCATGATTCTTATTTTTTATATTTTACTTTTTAAAATTTAGATTTTTCATAATTATAAGGAATACTTGTCCCCACAACTACATCTTCTATCTTATCTATTATTAGCCAATCATCCATATTTCCCTGATGGTCAAAGTCTAATGGGCTAATTTCTTCTACATGATTAAACTCTACTAGACACAAACATTTTTTGTGCCATCTTTCTTTTTGTTTTTCTGTTAGCAATAACTTTTCTTGGTTATCTTCTATGACGTTATTGATTTCTTCCTCTGATAACTTAACAAAATTTTGAACATCTGTTACAACTGCTTTGGCTACAATCTTTTTAGTTCCTTTTTCCATAAAATAAAGCATTTCATCTTTAAACACACGACTATGTGGTATTTTCCTTCCAGCAGCTCCCCTAATTACCATTGTTTTACTTTTGTCCAAAATTTTAGATAATTCCTTTGACTTATCGTCACAATAAACTAAATGTACCATTTTTGTATTTCTCACTTTCTTCTCTTTTTTACGTCATTATCATAACATACAATAAGAGAATTAGCAATCATTATTTATGCACTATAATCTGTCACATTGCTTCTTATAATCCTATTGTGAACATTTTTGAGACAAAATTTGATATTATGTAAATTCTATGATATAATAGATACGCTAATGGAAAAAATTAGTATCTTTAAAAGGAAGGGACAATTATGTTAGAACAATATAAATGGTTCTCTTTAGATGAAACCAATCAATGGAACCATGATTTTAACGAAGCCTTGGCAAAAGGAAATAAAGAAACCATTCTGCAATTATTACATAATGGAGGAGAATTGTACTTAGATGAGTACTCTATTTATCATGCCTTTACTAGATTATCCCATAGGAGTACAAATACAAACATAGATTTAAAAATAAATACAGATACACAAGAAGAAAAGATTTTAGAAGAAATACAACATTGTAAAATTGTAAAAAACTTAGTACATACCCAGCATAGTATATTTTTAGAAACCACCTTTCATCCTATTGAATGTTTTAAACTATCAGACCGCTTTCCTAATTTAAAAAACACTGTAGGGAAATGTTTTTCTATTCATCCATCTGCCTCTACTGCACAGTTTCAATCAGAATATGTTTCTCAGATGATAGGGGTACCCAATCATGTAGTTAGCGGATATATTTATGGTATCACTAGTAAATCTAAAAGTCCTTATACTTGGGTAGAATTTAAAAATAAACACCAACAAGAATATGTAATTGATTATGAAGCTAATTTAATTTTAAATAAAGAAGGATTTTATTACTTGCGACATGCAGAACCTCTTAAAAAAGTAAGTAGTGGAGATATTAAAGGAAAACAAGTTTCTGGATTTTTCTCGTATAATAGTAATTTCTCAAATGAATCCGGAAATTTATCAGAAGAAAATTTTATTGATTCTATCTCTGATTCAGAAAGGTAAGTTAGGGACGGGGTATATTTGTTTAAACAAATATACCCCGTCCCTAACTTA
>CATZDQ010000190.1 GCA_958417695.1 uncultured Clostridiaceae bacterium
AAGAAACGTAGTATATGCTACAATCGAGGGATTAAAGAGCATGCAAACAGTAGAACAAGTAGCAGCAAAAAGAGGAAAGAAAGTAGAAGATATCTTATAGTAAATAAGATAAAAGATAAAATCATTGATTAAGAGAAAGAGGAGGTGTAATCTCATAATGAAATTAGGCGAATTAAAACCAGCACAAGAAGTAGAAACAAGAAAAAGAGTTGGACGTGGAATCGGTTCTGGCTTAGGAAAAACATCTGGTAGAGGACATAAAGGACAAAAAGCAAGATCTGGTGGAGGCGTAAGACGTGGTTTCGAAGGTGGTCAAACACCATTATATAGAAGATTACCAAAAAGAGGATTTACAAATATCCATGCAAAGAATTACACAGAAGTAACTTTAACAATGCTAAACAAAGCAACAACTACAGAAGTTACAGCTGAAAGTTTAATAGCAGATGGTATTATTTCTAAAGCTAATGACGGTATCGTTATATTAGCAACTGGTAAATTAGAGAAAAAATTAACGGTTAAAGCTGTCAGATTTACAAAAGCAGCTAAGGAACAAATAGAAGCTTTAGGTGGAAAGACTGAGGTGATTTAGTTGTTTCAAACAATCAGAAATGCATTAAAGACTCCAGAAGTTAGAAAAAAATTATTATATACCTTAATACTAATTGTTATTTTTAGATTAGGTTGTTATATAACAGTACCTGGTGTTGACTCTTTTCAATTAGCAGAAGCATTTAAAGGACAGGGAATAGCCTCTTTAATCGATATGATTTCAGGAGGTGCGTTCTCTAGACTATCTGTTTTTGCAATGTCAATTAGCCCTTACATAACGGCTTCTATTGTTATTCAATTATTAGGTATGGTTATTCCAGCCTTAGAAAGATTAACAAAAGAAGGTGGAGAAGAAGGTAGAAACAAAATTAATCGTTATACAAAAATTTTAACGATTGTACTTGCCTTAATAGAAGGAACTGGAATTTACTTGTCTTATCGTTCATCAGGTATCTTTATAGATACTGGATGGATGACAGGTGTTACGGTAGTTATCACTTTAATGGCAGGAACTGCCTTACTAATGTGGCTTGGAGAACAAATTACCAATAAAGGGATAGGTAATGGAATTTCCATTATTATCTTTGTAGGTATTATAGCCGGACTTCCAAGATTGGTAACAACCTTTTGGAGCTTACTATTTGCCAATGGAGCTTTTTCTACAACAGGATTATTAACCGCTTTAGGTATTATTATAGGTGCTATTGTTTTAGTGGCAGGTGTTGTATTTGTACAACAAGCTGAAAGAAGAGTACCAGTACAATACTCTAAAAAAGTAGTGGGAAGAAAAATGGTAGGAGCACAAAACACACATATACCATTGAAACTTTCTATGGCAGGGGTTATGCCAGTTATTTTTGCTTCTTCTTTTATGACATTCCCAGCTATTGTCATTCAAATGTTTATACCAGATATTGCTACACAAGCAGGATTTTGGTCAGTTATTTATAACTTTTCTATAGCGACCTCATCTTCTAGTGTTGGTATTGGATACTCTATAGCAAATGCGATTATTTATTTATTATTAATTGTTGGATTTACATTCTTCTACACATATGCAACATTCAATCCAGCAGAAGTATCCAATAATATCAAGAAAAATGGAGGATTTATTCCAGGTATTAGAGCTGGAAAGCCAACTACCGATTATTTATCATCTATCATTTCTAAGTTAACAGTATTTGGAGGATTATTCTTAGCAGTGATTGCTATCCTTCCAATGCTTTTAAGATTTACAAATCTAAACTTAGCCTTTGGTGGAACATCTATCTTAATCGTTGTTGGTGTAGCTTTAGAGACTGTACAACAATTAGAATCACAATTAGTGATGAGACATTATAAGGGATTTTTAGAGTAAGAGAAAAAATAAACGTAAATATAAGAATAGAAATGGATGCTTTTTAAGAGCATCTATTTTTTTAAGAAAAAGTACTGTATAAAGAGATTATTTTTTTGGATAAAATGAAAAAATAGTGTACTTATTAACCAAAAAATGGTATAATATAAATAGCGTGTAAAAGAAAAATCAGAAAAAGGAGTGAGAACATATGTATATTGTTATGTTAGGAAAACCAGGTTCTGGAAAAGGAACCGTAGGAAAAATGTTATCAGATTCTTTAGGAATTATACATATATCTAGTGGAGAATTGTTTAGAAGTTATATAAAAAAAGCAGGAGAAATAGGAGAAGAAATCGAGAGTTATGTTTCAAAAGGACAATTGGTACCAGATGAATTAGCCATACAATTAGTAGAAAAACGTTTATTAGAACCAGATTGTAAAAATGGTGTGATATTAGATGGATTTCCAAGAACCGTAGCACAAGCACAAGCTTTAGATAAATTCTTAGTAGAACATCATCAGAAAATCAATATAGCGGTAGAATTAGATTTAACCGATAAAGATATTATTGATAGAATTGTAAAAAGAAGAGTATGTTCTAATAAAGATTGTAGAGAAGTTTACAACTTGGAATTTAAGAAACCAAAAGTAGATGGAATTTGTGATATATGTGGAAGTTCATTAGAACAAAGACCAGATGATAGTATAGAAACTGTAAAAGAAAGACTAAAGGTACATTATGAGACAGCCGATAAATTAGTAGAGTATTATAAAGCACAAGATTTATTATATACTGTAAAATTAAATTTACATTCTGGAAAAACTTCAGAGGATGTAGCAAGAGAAGTAAAAGTATATTTAAAGAAGGAAGACTAGGAGGAATAAAGAGAGAAAATGGTTAATATAAAATCAAAACAAGAAATAGAAAAAATGAGAGAAGCTTGTAAAATAGCTAATTTAGCACAAAAAGCAGTAGAGGCTGCTATAAGACCAGGCATTTCCACGTGGGAATTAGATAAAATCGCAGAAAATACCATGAGAGAAAATGGCGCTATTCCAGCAGAGAAAGGTTATCCCAGTGGAATAAAAGGTGTTATGGATTTTCCAGGTTCTATCTGTGCTTCTGTGAATGATGAAGTCATTCATGGAATTCCTTCTAAAAAAGTTATCTTAAAGGAAGGAGACATTATCAGTGTAGATTTAGTAGCATATAAAGATGGATTTAATGGAGACTGTGCTAGAACCTATACGG
>CATZDQ010000191.1 GCA_958417695.1 uncultured Clostridiaceae bacterium
TAGAATGTAAATGTAAAGTTAAAATCTTCTAAGCTTTGACAACCGCATGTTTTAATATAAGTACAGTAGAATGTAAATTGCTATAAAAATCAATTTCAAGTGGGGAAATCAAAAGTTTTAATATAAGTACAGTAGAATGTAAATACAACAATTGGCTAAGAAATAAAATAGATAAGTCATGTTTTAATATAAGTACAGTAGAATGTAAATTATGATACATATGATTAAGAAATATTAGATATGTCTGTTTTAATATAAGTATAGTAGAATGTAAATTTTGAAGTTGTCAAGGTATCAACAAATAATAACACGTTTTAATATAAGTATAGTAGACTTTAATAGTATTTGAAGGATTATAGTTGAAAAAAATAATTTATTAGAGGTAAATATATGAAATTATCACAAATAGATACAGAGAATATAACAGATAAACAGATAGATAAAATAGTCTATTCTGGAATAGAGGACAATGGAAAAAGTGCATTGGTAGCAATTGTATTTGGTAATTATCGATTACAGGACATTCGTATTAAAAAAGCTGTAGAGTTATATCAGATAGGGAGAATTAAGAAGCTTTTACTATTAGGAGGGACAAGAGGCATTAGTAATACTGAAAAAATAGAAAAGTCAGAAGCAATATGTATGAAAGAGTTGGCTATGCAATTAGGAGTTCTAGAAGAGGACATTTTTGTAGAAGAAACATCAAATAATTCTATAGAAAATTGTATACAAGCAATTCCTATTTTAAAACGCATATATCCAAAGGGGATTATAGATAGCGTGATATTAATTTCTTCACATTTTCATTTAAGACGTTGTTTAGCTACTTTTAAGAAATATTTACAAGAGGATGTGCAATATATTCTAGTACCTGCTAAAGATGGTTTTTCAGATAGAGAAAATTGGTTTTTATCAGATAATGCAAGGAATACAGGAAGGAGTTTAGCCACTTTTGAAGTGGGAGCTTTAGCTAAATATGCAAGAGAGAAAAAGATAGAAGATTTAGAGATTAATTAGAAAGAATTAAAAGTAATACCAACATCAAATGTTGGTATTACTTTTAATATAGTTTATAAATTAATAATTTTCAGCTTGTAATTCAAAGTATGATTGAGGATGTTTACAAACTGGGCAAATAGTTGGTGCTTCTGTACCAACAACAATGTGTCCACAGTTTCTACATTTCCAAATCATGATACTTCCTTTTTTGAAAACTTCTCCATTTTCTACATTAGCTAATAGTTTTCTGTATCTTTCTTCATGATGTTTTTCTACCTCTGCGATACCTTTGAAAGTAGCAGCAATTTCTTTAAATCCTTCTTCTTCAGCTTCTCTTGCAAAAGTAGCATACATATCTGTCCACTCATAGTTTTCGCCAGCAGCAGCATCTGCTAAATTAGATTTTGTATCTCCAATACCATTTAAATATTTAAAATGTAGTTTTGCATGTTCTTTTTCATTTTCTGCTGTCTCTAAAAAAATAGCGGCGATTTGCTCATATCCTTCTTTTTTTGCAACACTAGCGAAATATGTATATTTGTTTCTTGCTTCTGATTCTCCTGCAAATGCAGCTTTTAAATTTGCTTCTGTTTTTGATCCTTTTAATTCCATAATATTACCTCCTATAATTTCTATAAATGAGAACCATTCTCATTTTCTATGTTATAGTTATATTACATTAAAAGGAAAAAGTCAAGTGAAAGTTAAAAAAATAAATTATTTAATTATAAAAAATAATTGACAAAAAAAATACTTCGTGTAAAATAAGAAAAGGAAAAAATGAAATAAGAAAGAAATGGAGGAAATCATATGGAAAAAATACGTGGTTTTGAAATAGCAAAAGGGTTTGAGGATAAACAAATACATTTACCGGTTAGAAAAACAAAATTTTCAGCAGGATATGATATAGAAGCAGCAGAGGATTGCATCATACCTTCTTTTAAAAAAGGGATGAAACCGACACTTGTAAAAACGGGACTAAAAGCTTATATGCAAGATGATGAAGTGTTAATTTTATGTAATAGAAGTTCTAATCCTGGTAAGAAAGGTCTAATTTTAGCCAATAGTATAGGGATTATAGATAAAGATTACTATGGCAATCCAGATAATGATGGACATTTTATGTTTGCATTTTACAATGTGAAAGAAGAAGACTTAGAAATAAAAAAAGGGGATTGTATTGGCCAAGGAATTTTTCAGAAATATTTAACAGTAGATGAAGATGTAACAGAAGGAGAAAGAATGGGCGGTTTTGGTTCAACCAATCAATAGAGAAATTCTGAATATATAAAGAAAGTAGAAATATACAAAAAATAAAAGATTTACAAAAGTAAGTCTTTTATTTTTCTGTATAAAATTTTCCTTGCCATAAATTACGTCCTTCAAATCTTTTTTCAAATCCATGTAAAATCCACATTTTATGAGCATTCCAATAAGGAGCTACTAATAAATCTTTTGGAGCATCTCCCGAGATTCTATGAATAATGATATCTGGTCTTAAATGTGTTAAGATATCTATTAAAGTTTCAATATAGTCATCTAAATCTAAGGCTGTATATTCCCCTCTTCGATACATGTCTGCTAACACGGTATTTTCTACAACATAAGTAGAGTGAATTTTAATGCCTTGAATAGGAAGGCTATTTATAAGATTAACGGTGTCCATAATATCTTGAGGTGTTTCATTAGGGAGACCTACCATTATATGAGGTACAACATCAATACCATATTGATGCAATAAATGTACAGCTTGTATAAATTGATTGGTTGTGTAGCCACGATGAATTATTTTACCAATTTGGTCATTCGCTGTTTGCAGTCCTAATTCTACACATACATAGTAGGATGATGTATAGGATTTTAATAACTTAGCAATTTCCTCAGTAATACAATCGGGTCTAGTTCCAATTTCTAGTCCAACAATACGCTTGTCAATTAAAGCTGCATCATATTTGTTTTTTAAATTAGAAGTGGTGTCATAGGTATTTGTAAAGTTCTGAAAATAAGCAATAAACTTATTGGCCCTTTGAGCGCGATAAGTGGTAAAGTAATGTTTTACCTGTTCTGAGATACTTCTGCTAGCATCGATTAATTCACCAGAACCCTTTTCACTACAATAAATGCAACCGCCATATCCTAGAGTA
>CATZDQ010000192.1 GCA_958417695.1 uncultured Clostridiaceae bacterium
CCCGTACTGGTCATATGATGGTCTGTTTTAAAATAAAGGTTTTCTGGCTTATGAGCCTTTAAAATATCTACAGTAGGAACCGGTATTACTTTTTGGCAGTTAGCATAGGTTTGCTTAATAATTTCTTCTTGATTAGCCACTTCTACAAAGTCCGGTAACTTATCAGAATATAGAAAAATAGAATTAGGAATAAACGCAAAATATGTAGGAAGCTGGCTTGTTTGTGCAAATTGTTCCATAATGGTTACCGCTGTTTCTAAATTTTTAGCATGTTCCTTGGTATAAGTAAACTTTTCAAATAGATACCCATCTTTGCCAATATAAACACCATTATTTTCAGTCTTTCCTAGTAATCTTTCTAAAGTAGATTTACAAGTAAGCCATATATCTCTGTAAACAAAATGGTCATTAATGTAAGTATCTAAATTAGTAGCATAACTTCCATTTACTAAAGCTTGTATATGAAATGAAGGAAATGTAGAAAGATATCTATTTTCTTTCTCTGAAAAAGTCATTTTAGGATAGAAGAAATTCGCTAGGATTAAAAACAACCAAACAGATAGAAAACAAATAAAAAATAAATGATTTTTTTTCATAAAGCTTCTCCCCTCTTTCCTAAAATCTAAAATATAAAAATGGATTAAAACTATCACTTACTAAACTAGCAGTTGCTAGTAAAAAGATAGCTAAATATCCGCAAGTAGTAAGTATATTCCACCAACTACTTTGCTTCTTATCCATTTTATCTTTCCATATCTTCCAACAAGGTAAGGCACATAATATGCCAATAACCAGTATGATAAAGTAATTATGCAAATAATAATACGCTTCTGCTGTATTGGGTATAAAAGAAAACATATTTTGTAAGAAGATACCAACCTGTGAAATATCTTCAAAAGCAAAGATAACCCAACTAATGAGAATAAGAAATATGGCATACAAATGTTGAAAAATATTAGGTAATTTTTGTAACCATTTTAATAAGAATAGTTTTTCTAATATAAGGATAATGCCAAAATAAACACCCCATAAAATAAAATTCCAAGAGGCACCATGCCAAGCACCTGTTAAAAACCATACAATGAGGATATTCCTAATTTGTTTAGCTAACCCTTTTTTATTACCTCCCAATGGTATATATATATAATCTTTAAACCAACTACTTAATGTTATATGCCATCTTCGCCAAAAATCTGTAATACTTTTGGCTACATAGGGATAACGGAAATTTTCATCAAACTGCATACCAAAGATTTGTGCTAGACCAATGGCCATATCAGAATAACCACTAAAATCAAAATAAATCTGTAAAGCAAAAGCAAGAAGACTTGTCCAACATAATAAGGGAGAAAGTTCTACATAATTGGCCGTTTCTATCACATGCCATAAAGCACCTACCTGATTGGCAATTAAAACTTTCTTACCTAAACCAATGATGAAACGTTTCATTCCTAAAGAAAAATTATCGATACTAATTTTCTTGTCTACCAATTCTTCATCTACAGTCTCATAACGTACAATTGGTCCTGCGATAATTTGTGGGAATAAAGTAGTATAAGTTAGATAATTATAAAAACTTTTTTCACAAGGGACTGTCCCCCTATATACATCTATGATATAGGATAAAGATTGAAAGGTATTAAAAGAAACACCAATTGGTAGAGGAATATGTAATAATGGAATAGATAATCCCGTTATTTGATTTATATTAGCAATGATAAAGTCTGCATACTTAAAGAAAAATAAGATGGCTAAATTTACAAGAATATCTAACCATAAATAAAAACGTCTTTTGCTTTTAGAATCTTTATAAGTGTTAATCTTGTTACCACACCAAAAATCCATCACAGCTAATAATAACATGATAAAGATATAGCGGATTTCTCCCCATGCAAAAAATAAAAGACTTGCTAAAATCATAATCGCATTCTTATATTTTTTAGGTACTACAAAATAAATTAGTAACAGGATGGGCAAAAAGATATATAAAAATACAATACTGCTAAATACCATTTTTATGTTCTCCTATGTTATTTTAGAAACTAGAAGCCTTTACCTAAGCAAATAGATAAAAGCTTCTGATTTTCTTTTTTATTTTATCAATTTTACAATTTCTTCTGCATTTTCACTAATTACCAAATAAATATAATCACCAGTTACACCAATTTTTCTATTTTTGACAATTTCATATTGTGCTGGTAAATAGTGTTCCCATTTTTGCTCTTCTGTAGTACCAATTTTCTCAATTTGTTCTTTGACAGTGTCTACCTTGCCTTCTTTAGCTTTTACAACTAAATACATACTTGCTTGCACATTCATCATAGGCATTTTTCCAATGACTTCTTCTATGTCCTGTGCTTCTACTTGATAAACCGTTGTTAATGTCTCAGTTGTTATATCCATCATTGCCATTTGATGGAATGGGTCCTTTTCAGAAATAGTAGTATTTAACTGTGCTAAATCTATGGTCACATTTGGTTTTGGTAATACAAAACAAACAACTGCTATGATAGCAATGATAACAATGATGACTGCTACGATACTATAAATTGTTTTTGGTTTCATTTTATTGCACCCTCCTTTTTATTTAATAATTAAAGTCTACCATATTCTAAAAAGAAAAGCAATGTATTTTTTTACCGATTTTTGTAATCTATATGGATAAAATAGGTTGTATTTGTTCTCTGTCTAAAGCATTTTCCAATGTCTTTACAATCAAGTCTGGATGAAATACTAAAGAACGTGGCTTAGTGATAGGATTATCTTGATTAAATGGTACAAAAAAATACTGATTACGATTTAAAAGTTTTCCTATATTTTCTGCACTTCCAGATAACCCATCATTCGTAGAAATAGCTAACACGACAGGTCGATTATTTCTTAAGTGTGATTTCGTAGCCATAGTAGCTGGCGTGTCTGTAATACCGTTGGCTAGTTTAGCAAGCGTATTTCCGAGTACAAGGCGCTATTAATAAAATATCTGTCATTTGTTTTGGTCCAACAGGTTCTGCTCCCTGGATAGTATGGATAATTTCTTCTTTGCCAGTAATGTCTTTAATAGCATCTATAAATTTCTGGGCATCTCCGAATTTAGTATCTAATTCATAAGCATGAAACGACATGATGGGTATAAT
>CATZDQ010000193.1 GCA_958417695.1 uncultured Clostridiaceae bacterium
AATAATGGAGGATATACATGGGAGCAATGAGGTGGATGTAAGGCCAGTAGTACAGGAACAATGTATGGAGTATATGACTTAAGTGGAGGAACTTGGGAAAGAATAGCGGACTATGTGGCAAATGAAAATAATAATTTAAAGACTTATGGTGCTAATATTGCCTATGATGGTTCAACATTAAAAACAATTAGTACAAAGTACACAACTGCTTATCCATTTGATAGTAGTACAGATAATGCGGGAATATCTAATACAGAAACAAATATAAAAACGGCTAGTAGTAATAACTATAAAGAAAATCAACTAATTTACGGTGATGGTGTTCGAGAGACATCTACAGATGGAGTTGGAAGCACATCTTGGTATAATGATTATTCCTCTTATCCAGGTTTACATCGTCCATTTTCAGTTCGTGGAGGTTCTTTATGGAATGGTTCAGGTGCTAGCTTCTTCTCTTTTACTTGTGTTGATGGTGTTAATTATTATTCCCATGGATTTCGTACAGTGCTAGTGGTATCTTAATTAAAAAAATAAAAGGAAAATAAAAAATATAAGAAAAGCTATAGAAATATAGCTTTTTTGCTTGAAAAATAAATATAGTAATGATATCATGTTGGCATTAAAAAGGAAATAAGAGGGAAGTTAAAAATAAAGAAAGGAACATAAAGATATGCGTAACAGAAAAGGAATTATTTTAGCAGGGGGGAGTGCTACTAGGTTATATCCTCTAACACTGGCTATTTCAAAACAAATTATGCCAGTATATGATAAACCAATGATATATTATCCATTATCTGTATTAATGCAAGCAGATATAAGAGAAATTCTAATTATTTCTACACCAAGAGACATTGTTATTTTTCAAGAGTTATTAGGAGATGGCTCTAAATGGGGAATGCAATTTAGCTATCAAGTGCAAGAAAAACCAAGAGGACTTGCAGAAGCCTTTTTAATAGGAGAAGAATTTATATGGCAAGAGGATGTGGCTATGATTTTAGGTGACAACATGTTTTATGGAGAGCGATTAGAAAAGATTTTAAAAAGAGCTAATGAGAGAGAAGAAGCTACTATTTTTGGTTATTATGTTAAAGACCCCAGAGCCTATGGTGTAGTAGAAATCGATAAAGAAGGAAATGCCATATCGATAGAAGAAAAACCAGAAAAACCAAAGTCTAATTATGCAGTACCTGGCTTATATTTCTATACAAATGAAGTTATAGAAATTGCTAAACAAGTAAAACCTTCTCCAAGAGGAGAATTAGAAATAACAGCAATTAATGAGGAGTATATGAAACGTGGAAAATTAAAAGTAGAAAAATTAGGAAGAGCAATGACCTGGTTTGATACAGGTACACATGATGCTTTATTAGAAACCGCTAGTTTTGTACAAACGATTCAAAAAAGACAAGGGTTATTAGTCTGTTGCCCAGAAGAAATTGCTTTTCATAAAGGCTGGATAAATGAAGAACAATTAGGTAAGCAAGCTGAAAAATTCTTAAAAACAGATTATGGAATGTATTTAAAAGAATTATCAGAAAACACATTAAGGGAAGAATAAAGGAGGAACAAAAGCATGGGAAAATTTGAAAAACAAGAAACAGGTATCGAAGGTGTCTATGTCATCAAACCAACTGTATTTGAAGATAGTAGAGGATTTTTTATGGAGACCTATAGTAAAAAAGAATTTCAAGAAATAGGGATTTCTTATGACTTTGTACAAGATAATCAGTCGAAATCTACAAAAGGCGTATTAAGAGGACTACATTTTCAAAAACAATTTCCACAAACCAAATTGGTAAGAGTTATTAAGGGAAGCGTATATGATGTAGCCGTTGACTTAAGGAAAGACTCACCTACTTATGGAAAATATTATGGAGTGATTTTAACAGAAGAAAACAAATTACAATTCTTAATTCCAAGAGGATTTGCCCATGGATTTCTAGTATTATCAGAGGAAGCAGAATTTGTCTATAAATGCGATGACTTCTATCATCCTAATGATGAAGGGGGTATATTGTGGAATGACCCAACTATTCAAATACAATGGCCATTAGATAAAGTAGGAGGTATAGAAAACATCATACAATCAGAGAAAGATAAAATTTGGCCAAAACTTTAAAATCGTAAGAAGAAAGGTAAGAAAAATGCATACATTTATAAAAAAGCTAAAAGAAATTTATCATTCTGCATATTTTCCATTTATTTTGTTTTTCATTGCTATCGTTATTTTACATATGAGAATTGTAAACATCAATGGAGATGATGTTTATTTCTCTAATATTTTGCAAGAGAGTCATCAAAATATATGGGAATATTTACAGATGCGTTATATGACATGGTCTTCACGCTTACTCATAGAAGGAACTATGGTATCTTTACTAAAATTCCAATTATTATTTTGGAAAATTATCAACATAGGCATGTATTTGTTGTTAGCAATGTCTATCTCTAAATTAGTAAATACCAAGAAAAGTAGAATCCTTAACTATATGATATGCGCTTTAATTTTGATGATACCTATCAATTTAATAAATGAAACTGGTTGGGTAGCAACCACAATGAATTATTTATGGGTAGTAGCTTTAGGATTATATGCTTTAACAACACTTAGAAAAAAGACAGATGGTGAAAAAATAGCATGGTGGGAATATCCCGTATATGTGCTAATTACTCTTTATGCTTGCAACCAAGAACAGATGGCAGTGGTGATATTAGCCGTGTTAAGTGTTTTCTTGCTATATCAATGTGTCACAAAGAAAATAAAATATGTTCTGCAACATAATCGTTTCCTAATGGTACAATGGATAATAGCTGTAGGTAGCCTGCTTTTTATACTAACATGTCCAGGCAATAAAGAAAGAACAGTTGCAGAAGTAGCTACTTGGTATCCTGAATATGCTAATTTCAATATGTTAGAAAAAGTAGAATTAGGGTTAACAGCTATGATGAAACCATTGGTACTACACATAAATGGATTGTGTATCTTATTAACAGGTGCTATTTGGCTAGTTACCTGTAAAAAGAAGAAGGAATTTATTTATAAATGTATAGCTGCCATCCCTTTATTAGGTTGTACGATATTTACTGTTTTTAAAGAGCAGGTAG
>CATZDQ010000194.1 GCA_958417695.1 uncultured Clostridiaceae bacterium
TACAATTCTTTCTTTACTGTCCTTTTTATTTTTAGAAGAAGCAACCCTTCTGATAACATTATCTTTTAGTGATTTTTGAATTTTTCCTATCAAAATGATACACACTAATTTCTCTTTTTCGGGTATGGCAAACTTACTACCATCATAAGTGGCTCCTACCCCGCATGTTCCTAATCCTAATTGTGTCATTTTTAGAATTAGTTCTTCTCCATAAGAGCCTACTTTTTCTTCCAAATCGGTATCCTTTCCGTTCACCTTTCATAAGCAGTAAAGAACGAACATGACTAAACATACCATAACTTTTCCTTAAACTTTTAAAAGCTTCACTACCATCTTCTAAAAATTCTATGTTTAGATGTGAGTGCTTATTACAAATATCTATCCAGTCTTGTATTTTAGCAATTTCTTCTTTACTTAAGTTTTCTTTAGAAAAGTTCCTTATGGAAATTCTTTTTTGTATAGCTTCTTGCATTTTCTTATTTCCTTTCCTATTATTTTTAATTTATTATCCATGATTAAAGGTTTATTTTTATAAAGTCTATTGCTTGTCCTAAATAAATGTCAAATGGTATTAAGGATTAGATACCATCTAATCCTCCTTGCATATGGCAAACATTTTGATAACCATCTTTTCTTAAAATCTCCATTGCTTTTTTACTTCTATTTCCAGATTGACAGTATACAATGATTGCTTGTTTTTTGTCCGGCAATTTTTCTGCTTCTTGTGCTTGTAAACTATAAAGTGGTAAATTGAAACTTCCCTCTAAGTGACCTTCCTTATATTCTTGAGGGCTTCTCACATCTATTAGAACTGTTTCTGGCTCTTCTTTCATCTTTTGCTTTACCTCTTCATAGCTTAAATCTGTACTTCTATTTTCTCTTTTACTACCTTTCCATATCTGTTTTAATTTCTCATAAAATTTCATTTTTTAACTTATTTCACCTCTCTTTTGTTATTTTTGTATAATGGCTTATTCTGCTTTTTAACTTTGCTACTCTATAGGCATATCCTTTTTCTAGATAGAAAAATAGACATTATCCTATCTTATTATATGGGAAAATGTCTATTTTGGTATCTTATTTTAAAACTATTTTTTCATTTCTTTTTCTTCTTTATTTTCTTTGTTCATTTTCTCTTTTTTCTCTAATCCTGCAAACACTACCATATAAGAAATAGCATATACTGCTAATACAATGGAAATAGTAACATAGGTAACTGGAATTCTAGTAATTCCAATTAAACTTAATAAAACAGCCTGTGCTAGAATTGGATAACCTATTACCTTTAAAATGGTTTTACCAATACCTAGCTTTCTATAACGAATTGCTGCATAGATAGCAATTATAACTAAAGTTATTAAAATTGGTAAAATATATGGTTTTATAACATCTCTACCTCTGATTTTGGCATTATCTACAATTGTTAAATCCTCTATCTTATTTTCAATACTATATTTTTCATTTATCTTTTGGTTGATGGCTTCTAATTGTTCTTGTGATAATTCCTTTGTAGTAATAGATACCATGTCTTCATATAATTCAACCTTTTGAATAACGACAAAAGATTCATTAGTTACTTCTTTTACAATCTGCTCTATCTCTTGTGTATCAAATGTTTTTCCAATATAAATATCTACTTGTTTACTCTGTGCATATGTTAATCCTACATTTAATCCCATGATACATAAAATTAAAATACCTGCTATTAATAAAAATGTAATAATGGCTTGTATGGTTTTTTTCATCTATTTTGCCCTCTTTCTTTTATTCTTCTATTTTTGTACATCTAACATTACTGTTCTCGTAATACCATACTGGTATAATACAGCAAGCATTAAGCCCCAGAACAATGTCATTCCAAAACTAAAGATTGGTTGCCAACCTGTAAATGTGAAAACAACTGCGATTACCAATAAAGGAATCCATAGCATAAGCTGTTTTCTATAAGTCTTACTAAATGCTAGCTTTCTATCTTCTATTTCTTTACAAGACATGAATAAATTATGTAGGAAGTAAACTTGTATGCCAGCTGATAAAACGATTGCCATTAGGCCTTCTACTGTAAGCATAACATTACCATATCTCACTGCAAGTAGCAATAAAGCTATATATCCTACCCAAGTAAGTGCACCTAAGATACCTTCTTTTTTATAACGAATAGTTATATAGCATACCACGATTATTACTAAGGCAATTGCTATATAAATAGCTATATTTCTAATATTAGTTGGAATAGCAGAAGCTACAAATTTATTTTGTGTCGTTTCATATACCACTGGTACAGCACCAGAATCTAATAAAGTTGCCATACTTTGTGCTTGTAATAAATAACCTTGCATATCAGAAGTTGTTGTTGTACTAGAAGATGCTCCTACAGATAATTGTAATAATCCATTACTAATTTCTTCAGAGAAATAAGTAGTAAGAAGCGTTTCTCCATCTATTTGAATTTGTATCTTTTTAATGGTAGAAGTATTACTACTTTCTTCCCCATTTGCTTCTTCTGATTCATTCTTAGTTTCCACATAAGTATTGGTAATATTTTTAAACTTTTCTTTTCCCTCTTTATTAAACTGAATGTTTACAAATACAGTAGTTCCTGTAGAAGTTGTTCCGTAACCTGCCTTTACAGACTCAATATCTTGGTTAGTCATTAGCACTTCTTTTGTATCATTATCTATAATTGTAAACTTACCTGGTGATTGTAATTGAGAAATGACTAAATCGGTATCCTCATTTTCTGGAATTTGAATTATCATATTACCATTATCTTCATTTTGTCTAATGGTATAATCAGACACTTGCATCTGTTTAAATCTCTTTTCAATTACTTTTTTAGCTGTTTTATAATTTTCAAGTGTTAAATTTTCTTCTGGATTAATAGGTTCTTCTTGTGTATTTGCAGCTTCTGTTGTTGTATCTGAACTATCTATTATTTTACCATTAGCATCATACTTAACTGTCTTATTTTTCTTATTAACTTGTAACTCCACTCTTCTGCTACCAGCCAAATCCATTCCCCATTGATACTCTGGCACCACATTTTTCATTTGGTTTTTATCTTGTACAAAAATTCCTACAAAAGAAATTACGGAT
>CATZDQ010000195.1 GCA_958417695.1 uncultured Clostridiaceae bacterium
GGAACAGATTAGAATCTGTTCCTTTTTTTTGTATTACCCATATCTTTGCATCGTAATCAAAAACAGTAAGGCGCCAAGTTGATGATTACTTAAAAACTTAGTTATTAATATAAAAATAAAGAGGCAATGGAAACAACTGATGCAATGACAGTAAACGAGAATGTAAATGTTAATGTGGAATCTTTAAAAAATAGTGGTAATATGGAAAAACAACAAGAAACTCAAACAGAAACTTTGTCAAAAAATGAAGTGTTGGAAAACGCTCGCAAAATCCTAATGGAAAAAAGGCAATATCTATCTGATAATGCAGATGCAGATACCAATATTGTAAAAGCTGCTAAAACTAATGTTGCTAAGGCTGAAAAGGATTATATGGTTGCATTGCATGATGTTGAACTTCCTACTATTTCAGTAGAGTTTTGGCAAGTGGAAGAATCTACAGAAGAAAAGGAGGTTATTAGCAAAAGAAAAGAGGATATTATTATTGCAATTTCCGATTATAATATGACTGTAACTAAAGTGAATGTTGAATTGGGAAAAGATTTGATTGGTGATGATAAATTTGAAAAAACGGCTCTGTTTGTAACGGCAGCTCAAACTTTCTATGAAGCGGATATTGAGTTGAAAGACTTGAATGGTAATGTTATTCCTAAAAATACTCCAAATGTTTATGTGCCTGTTGATACGGCAAATGGATATTGGCTATGGAAAACTTATCATGAAGCCAATATTGATAGGGTGGTTAAAGATGAATCAGCTTTAATTGTTGAAAATGTTAGAATCAAGGAATTTGTATCATTGCAAGAGTTTGCAAAGTATAGAGGGATAAATAATGTACTAAGTAGAGGGTTTAATGGCATGGAAAAGGCAGGTAATGCGGCATTGGCTACTCAACATGAGTTTTATCAAAAGATATTCCAAAAAGCTAAAGAGCTGAAAGCTAATATTAGTGTAATTACTAAATATTATAATCAAGGGAAGACCTTAAGTCTAAAAGTTTGGAATGATGCAATGGTTGGTGAGGTTGAAGCTAAATTTGAATATGATTTATCAGTTGGTGATAGAATTATAGACACTTTGAAAATTGTGGGTTTCAAAGATAAGTTTATCAAAGAACGTTATATGATTGATGCTATGACTATGTTAGCAAAGCATAAACCACAAAGCGCAGAAAGTGCAATTGGAATTAATGAAGTCATAGAAACAGTTAAGACTTTGGATAAAGATACCGTTACATTTATATCTAATATATCCATTGATAAATTGAACGAAATATATTCAGCTTTGCATAGCCAATATCTAAGGAACCATGATATTATAGGAAAGGCAGCCTAATTCATATTATATTCTAATAGAAAGTCCATGTGACAGGTGGACTTTCTAAAATTAAGTAACATATTATTATTGTTAAAAATGCTTTTACCTGTTAATTGTAAAAATCAGGCGACTGTAAACTATTCTATTTTAAATAGATTTAAGCCTGCATATATTTATAGATTTTTCTGTTTGTCTCTTTCAAGAGATGATTGGTATAATGTGAGAATTACTTTAGATGAATTGAAAAGAACATGTGGCGATAAACTAGGAAGTTTTAATAAGGTATTTAAAGAATATTTGAATATAAAACTATATTCAGAGGATAACGGTTATAGGACTAAAACTAGGCGCAATATTTACCATATCCCTGCAATGGAAGAACAATGTATCACTATCTCCAAAAAGTTTGTCTTAATCGAACTGGATACAGCGAGTAAGGGTTTCTTTATCCAATTGCTTCTATTATCCCAATATGGCAATATAGAACTGATTAAGAAAAATATAATCAAAGTAATCGGAATAGATAAAAAAACTTATGAAAAGTATATTATAGAGCTTGCTGGTGCTAATCTAGTATCAATTACTACTCCCTTAACTTTACATACTGAAAATATTCTATTAGAAAATGATTTTTCCAAGCAGAAAAAACTATCCACGAAGAAAGTAAATAAAATAGCAGAGATAGACGATAATGGGAATATCATAATTCCCAAGTAAGGAGAAAAAGTGTTCTTTATTAATATATTAATATACAATACTTTTTCCCTTGTACATACCTGTTTTATAGAATAGGATGCAATAAAAGTGATTTTTTCTGTGTACGGCAAAGTGCAGTGTTATTATTAGTATTACAAGCCATTCTTAGCTTTACATAGGTAAGGTAGTGGGGAAAAAGTATCTAATATTAATTATATATTATAACACACATTTTCCCCTACTACTAAAAAATCAGCCTTTATGTATATATAAAATTATATTTTAGAGAATGAATATTCGTTTTTGTCTATTTTATATGTATTTTTGTTGTAAACATCAAATCTAATTAATATGGAAATAATAAACAATGAAAATCACAATGAAAATCATGAACAAAAACTGTTACGCTGTTTTAGAGAAGCTGATGATATATTAATTGTTAGTCCTTTTTTATCTAAAAATTTCTCATTCTTTCCATTTGAGGAATTAACTCATTTAAAAGAAATAACGCTTATAACTACTTTTAAAGACTCAAATGACGACCTGAAAGGTAAAATCTCTTTTTTCAAAAAGTTGAAATCATTTGGAGAGAAAAGACAAGTAAAAGTCAGCATACTAATAGACAATTCATTGCATGGGAAAATTTACATCTGTAAACGGAGTAATATTTATACTAGTGCAATAATTACATCTGCAAATTTTACTCAAAAGGGATTGAAAAAAAACAATGAATGGGGAATTTCCATTTCTAATTCTGATGATATAGAAGATATAGTTAGTACATTATATAAAAGCATAATTTATAAACCAATAACAGAACAAGATATACATTTTTTTGATGAACACATAGCACCTAATATAAAAGACCGTACTGAAAGCAGTTCGAATATTGACTTATCTGATTTTTATAAAGTTAAAGAAATTCCAGTAAACATTCCTACAGGAGCTAATTATTGGCTGAAACCTGTAGGGGTGATTGCTAATCCCATACCATTAGATAAGCAATACAATTCTTTAACAGAAAAATTACATTTTGCACGCCCTCCTAGAAAAGTAAA
>CATZDQ010000196.1 GCA_958417695.1 uncultured Clostridiaceae bacterium
GATACAATTTCTAAAAACTCTGCTGTCTTTGCAATTCCTTTTTCTTTTATAAAAGCTAGAATTTGTTCCCTTGTCTTCTCTTGCTTTCTTGTAACCTTGCAACTCATACTTACCGATTTTACTTCTTCAGGGGCATCTTTATATCTCCATTTTCGCTTCTTAATCCTAAATATTTCTCCCTTTTGTTCTAACTCTTTTAATAGCTTTAAAGTAGTTTGCTTAGAAAGTAAAATTTCTTCTTCCATCTCCTTGGTAGTTATGTATGCCTTACCTTTCATAATTTCTATGATTTGCTTCTGTACCTTATTTAATTGTATTTCTTGTGAGAATACCACTTCTCCATATGCATTACTCTCAATTAATTGTCTTAATACTTTTCCCAATAAATTGGTATCCGAAGCACTTATAAAAATATGCTCTTGTGTTGTCTCTACACCTAAAAGCTCTCGTATACTCCGTTCAACCTCCTTATTAGATGTTGTCATCTTAAATACCTTCATTGTAATTCCTCCTGTAATAAATGATTTCTCTGCAATCGCAAAGATTATATATATATAATAGTTTTCATAATTCTATCATTATTTTTCATTTTTGTCTACATAATTACTTGTAAAATTTCTTCAATCTATTAGAAAAGTAGTACTTTATAGGTACTACTTTTCTATATTTATTCTTTTTCTATTTTTTTGGTTATCATTTTTAGTGCCTTTGGTCTTTCTAACATGATAACACGTCCACATCCTAAGCATTTTAATTTGAAGTCTACACCGACTCTAGTTATTTCCCATAATTTACTACCACAAGGATGTTGTTTTTTGGTTCTTACAATATCACCTACATTATATTCCATGATTCTCTCCTCACTTTATTTTTCTTGTAGTTTTTCTATTGCCTTTTTAAATCTTTTTTCTATTCTTTCTTTACCCAATACTTGCATAATTTCATACATATCTGGTGTATTGGTTCTACCGGTTAGCGCTACTCTTATAACGGTACTTACGTCCCCCACATGGCCTGGCCATTTTTCTGGCTCTTTCTTCCATTCTTTTACTTCTCTTGCATACCCTACTTCTTCTGCTAAATCTTTCATTTTATCAAACCATGCTTGTTTGTCATCTGCCTCATTAAAGTATTTCTCTATATAAGATTTTAAAATCTTTTGTATGATTTCTTTATCCGTTATTTTTTGATAATCATATGATTGTTCTACTTTCTCAAACTCTTCATCATACATATAAGAAATATTTTCTTTTACATCAGACCACTTTGCAATATCTTTTCTTGGTTTGGCATTTCCTCTTTCAATACCAAAAACTTGTAGAGCATATACCTTATCTTGTAACAACGCCTCTAATTCTTTATCATATACTTTTGCCCAATTCAAAGATTCTTCATAAATTTGCTCAGCTGTATATTTGGAAATAACCGTTTTAGCAATATCTAGGATTTTAACAATATCAAATAAAGCACCACTAACGCTCATTTTGTTTAATTGTAACTCAAAATCATCCAAAGATGCATCTGGATTTTGTTTTCTCCAACTTTCAAAATTAGAGTTAGCAATATTTAATAAATATTCTATAACGGCTTCTACTGGAATTCCCATTTGTGTATAATAGCTAACTGCTGCTTCTACATCTTTACGCTTACTTAATTTTCTCTTTCCACCTTCGTCCTCTTTCATAATTGGTGCAATATGGGCGTATTTAGGTGCTTCAAAACCTAATATTTGGAATAACTGTAAGTGTAATGGAACTGAAGAAAGCCATTCGTCTCCACGAATAACATGTGTTGTATGCATTAAATGGTCATCTACTGCATGAGCAAAATGATAAGTTGGAAGTCCATCCGCTTTTATGATAACTATATCTTGGTCATTTTCTGGGAAATCTACATTTCCTTTAATTAAATCATGATGCTTAATTTTTCTATCTTCTCTACCTGGTGATTTTAATCGAATAATATAACTTTCACCAGCTTTTATTTTTTCTGCTGCTTCTTCTACAGATAGATTTCTATATTTTGCCCATACCCCATAATAACCAGGACGTATTTTAGCAGCTTCTTGTTTTTGTCTCATTTCTTCTAGTTCTTCTGGTGTTGCAAAACAAGGATATGCTTTGCCTTGTTCTAATAAGTATTTAGCATATGCTTCATAAATTTCTTTTCTTAATGACTGTTTATAAGGACCATAATCACCTTTTTCATGAGTTTCATCTGTCATCCCCTCATCTGGTGTAAGACCAAAATCGTCTAATGATTGGATGATACCTGTTACTCCATTTTCTACTTCTCTTTTTTGGTCAGTATCTTCTATTCTTAAGAAGAATACACCATTTGTCTGTTTAGCTACCTTTTTGGCAATTACCACTTGATATAAAGAACCTAAATGTACAAATCCTGTTGGACTTGGAGCATATCTTGTAACAATAGCCCCTTCTGGTAAATCTCTTTTTTTATATTTTTCTTCATATACGTGAATTGGTTTTGCATTTGGAAATATTAAATCTGCTAAATCTTGATAATCCATATTTTCTCTTTCCCTTCTATTTATTTTCATTTTGCCTTATTATACCAAAGATTTTTCATAAATTCAATATTTAAAGGCTTTCCATATGCATTTTTATTTATGAAATTTTATCTATAAAATTTTATAAATCTTACATCTAAAAGTCTTAAGATGTAATTACTTAGTTACATAACTTTAATTGCAAATATCCGGTAAAAAAAGGAAAATTATTGAAGAATAGTTAAATTGACTTTAACCAAAAGGTATTGTATAATAAAAGTAGATATATAAGAAAAGAGGCGATGTATATGAAGCCAAAATATAATCAAACAGAAAATGGAATTACCATGGTTTCCTTAGTGGTTACCATTATTATATTAATTATTTTAGCAGGTGTTAGCATTAATGTAACCATCGGAGATAATGGTTTAATTACCAAAGCTAAACAGTCTAAACAAAACATCCTTTTAGCAGGAGAGGCAGAAGCCATTCAATTAAATCAGTTGTATCATGACTTAGATATTAGTGGTGAATTAACAGAAGATGAAGAAA
>CATZDQ010000197.1 GCA_958417695.1 uncultured Clostridiaceae bacterium
ATTCAAGTGTTTCTGTACACTCTGCATGGGCTCCATTGTGGACAGAAAATATAGCAAATAATGTAGGAAAGTCAAATCCTATCTATTTATTAAAAGACCCAGATGGAAATGCAGCCATTGCCAATACCATTACCATATCTTATACTTGTGGTGGTTCACAAGCCTATGGTCAGGAATTTTCTTACAATCAAGTTATTCGTTTAAAAGATGAAGAAGGTAATATTTTAGACACCATTCAAAATGGTAACTCTAGTACAACATGGAATTTGTTTACACTACCAATCAAAGGCTCCTATGTTTATATCGAATACACATTATATGCTAGAGTAAGATATACTACTTCCAATAAAGATGGTCAAGCTTATGCTCATGCTACAATGAGTACTCCCTCTGTAATTTACCTATATTCCAAATAAGCAACAAAGCCATAAAAGCTATATCTTATATGCCAGATATAAAGAAATAATAAAAAAATAATAAAAGAAGAATAAAAAAAGAATTAAAAAAACAGACTCCTTTATTGAAAAATAAATAAGTCTGTTTTTAATCTGTGTCCCGCTGGACACTTTTGTCCATCGGGACCAGGTACATATGGACAGTTTATAATGCCATAATAATTGGTAATATCATTGGATTTCTTTTTGTTTTTTGGAAAATATAATCTCTTAAATTATCTTTTAATGTAGATTTAATGGTTGACCAATCTCTAATATCTTGATTTTCTAAAGATTTTACTTCTTCTCTAATAACTTTTTTAACATCTTCCATTAGATTTTCTGATTCTTTTACATAAACAAATCCTCTAGAGATTACATCTGGCCCTGCTACAATCTCACCAGTTGCATTATCCATTGTCATAACGATGACTATTAGTCCGTCTTGTGATAGGTGTTGTCTGTCTCGCAATACAACGTTTCCTACATCTCCTACGCCTAATCCATCAACTAGGATTTTTCCTGATGGTACAGTGACTGTTAATTTTGCTTCTTTTTCGTTTAATTCTAAGATTCTTCCGTTTGTGCTTAAGAATATATTTTTAGGGTCTACTCCCATTTTTTTTGCTGTTTCTGCATGAGACATTAGTTGTCTATATTCTCCATGGACTGGTATGAAGTATTTTGGTTTGATTAATGATAGTATTAATTTTTGTTCTTCTTGGCATGCGTGTCCAGATACATGTACATCTGCTAAAGAACTATATACTACTTCTGCTCCTATTTGCATTAAGTCATCTATGACTTTTGATACTAGTTTTTCATTTCCTGGTATTGGACTTGCAGAAATGATAACTAAATCATTTGGTGTAATTTCTACTTTCCTATGTTCTCCTGCTGCCATCCTGGTTAAGGCTGACATGGTCTCTCCTTGGCTTCCTGTGGTGATGATGACTAATTGTTCATCTGTATAATTTTTTATCATATCTATATCAATAAAGACATTGTCTGGTACGTCGATATATCCTAGTTTCCTAGCGGTATCTATCATGTTAATCATACTTCTACCACATACGGCTATTTTTCTTCTATTGGCTACTGCTGCATTTACAATTTGTTGTACTCTGTGTACATTGGATGCAAAGGTTGCTACAACAATTCTTTTAGTGCAGTTGATAAATAATTTATCAAAAACTTCCCCTACTGTACTTTCCGACATAGTATATCCTTTTCTTTCGGCATTGGTACTGTCGGATAACAAAGCTAATACTCCATTCTTTCCGATTTCTGCAATTCTTGTTAAATCTGTCATCTCACTATTGATTGGTGTGTAGTCAATTTTAAAGTCTCCTGTGTGAAATACGGTTCCTACTGGTGTATAAATGGCTAACATAACCGCGTCTGGTATGCTATGACAGCTTCTAATAAATTCTACTTGCATTTTTCCTAGGTTAATGGTTTGACCTGCTTCTACAATGTTTAATTTGGTACTTCTTAATAATTTATGTTCTTCTAATTTATTTTGAATAAGTCCTACTGTTAATTTTGTGGCATAGATTGGTATATTGATTTGTTTTAAAATATAAGGAATAGCACCTATATGGTCTTCGTGTCCATGGGTAACTACTAATCCTTTTATTTTATCTTTGTTTCTTTCTAGATAAGTTACATCTGGTATCACTAAATCTACGCCTAACATATCATCTGTTGGGAATTCTAAACCACAATCTACTATGATAATCTCATTTTCATATTCAAAAACCGTCATATTTTTTCCGATTTCTTCTAGCCCGCCTAATGGTATGATTTTTAAGTTGGATTTTTTAAATTCAAATTTAGTATTCTCATTTTTATTTTTATTGTTAGTTTGTTTTCTAGGATGACTTGGTCTTTTTTCTCCTTCCATTTTTACATTTGAATTTGTTGTTTTCTCTTTTGCTATTACTACGTCTATCTTTTCTTTGCTTTCTGGATTTTCTCTATTTTCTCCATTGTTATTTTTTCTTAAATTAGGACGATAATTCGTTCTTGGTCTTCTTTGCCTTGTTTTGTTCTCCTGATGTTCTATAGAATTCTCTCTTGCCATCTGTGTTTTGTTTACTTGTCTTTCTTCTTCTGACATATGTTTTCTCCTTTTCTATTTTAATTTTTAATTTTGTGTTGGATATTGTAAATTTATATATATATTAGTTCTCGTTTTTCTTTCTCTTAATACTTCTCTATTATAATTTTCCCACTTTTTATAAACTTTATATCTCTTTTATACAAATTTATACAAAAATAAAAATAGTTGCTAAACTATCTTTGATTCTTTTATAAAAATAGGCAAATTTCGTAAATGATTTTGTTTTAACTCTCTTTTTTAAAGGTAGTTATCTACCTTTTCTTTTGTTATTCAATTTTCTCATTTCTCTTTTTTACTTTATTTTCACGAATCTCATTATATATAGATAAATCTTTTACACACCGTTATATATATAAATTTAAATCTCTTCTTTATCCTCTTTAAAGGATAACCACTGTTTGTTATTATACTATGTTTTTGTATCTTTGTCAAATGTTGGTTTTTAATCAAAAAA
>CATZDQ010000198.1 GCA_958417695.1 uncultured Clostridiaceae bacterium
GTTGCATCTTTTGTCTTTTCTTTTACAATTTTTGATATGTGTTCCGCCATTATTTCTGCTGTATCTCCCTCTTGTGTATCTACGCCTTCATTGGTAATTGCATTCGCTATTATCTTTTTAAATTCTAATAGTTTACCCATTGCTTCACTTTCCTGCTTGCCTATCTCTGTATCCATATTATCTAATTGTTCATATAACCTATTTAGGCTTTCTTCTTCCTCTTTTTGTGCTAATAACATATTTTCTTTAGCCTGTTTTGTTTTACTAATAATTCCATTATCTCCTATTAATGTATTCATACTAATTCCTGCTAAAATTATTAAGATAATAATAGTTACGACTAAACTTACTAAAGTAATTCCTTTTTCTAACTTCATATTTTTCTCCTTTTTTCCTATGTTTGTTTTTACTTTATTGTACAATTTGTATTCCTTCTTATGGAATATTTCTTATGTATCCTATTGCCTATTACAAATTATAGAAAAATTAGAGTCAAAAAAAGAAGCAGTTTTAATTGCTTCTTTTACATAACCATACCACCATCTATATGAATGACTTGCCCTGTTATATAAGCACTTTGCTCTGAAGCTAAAAAATAAATAACATTAGCTACTTCACTTGGCGTTCCCATTCTTTTCAATGGAATTTGATTATAAATATTTTCTTTTACATTCTCTGATAAAACCTCTGTCATATCGGTTTGTATAAAACCTGGTGCCACTGCATTCACACGAATATTTCTAGAAGCCACTTCTCTTGCTAAGCTTTTAGTAAAACCAATGATACCTGCTTTAGATGCTGCATAATTACATTGTCCTGCATTGCCAGATACGCCTACTACAGAAGATAAATTAATAATATTACCTGTCTTCTTTTTTATCATATATGGTACCACTGCCTTTGTTACATTGAAAGTTCCCTTTAAATTTACTTCTACTACTTGGTCAAAATCTTCTTCTTTCATTCTCATTAAGAGACCATCTCTTGTAATACCTGCATTATTTACTAAGACATCAATATGTCCAAACTTTTCAATTGCTTGTTTCACCATATTTTCGCAATCTTCATAAGAGGTTACATTTGTTTTAATGAGTAAAACTTCCACTTGTTTATCTGTAAATTCCTTTTGAAGTTCCTCCACATTGGTATTATCAGATACATAATTAATAACAATATGATATCCTTCCTGCGCAAATCTTAAAGCCACTTGCTTTCCAATTCCCCTTGAACCACCTGTAATTAAAGCTACTTTTCTATCTTCCATATTCTTTACTCTCCTTTTCTATTTTTTAAATTTTCGATAGTCTGGTTAAAACTTTCTACATCAAAAATCTGGTAAGTATTTGCCTCTTTATTTTCCTTTTTAACAAAACCAGTTAATGCTTTACCTGGTCCTATTTCTATAAAGGTGTCTATACCCTGTTCTAACATAGTTTGAATGGCTTTATCAAATCTAACTGGATTAACAATATGTTTAGCTAAAATTTCTACCATATTGTCACTATCTTGATAAAAAGAACCATCTAAATTTTTAATAACCTTTTTATCCCCTTTTAGAAAACTTATTTTTTCCAAATCTGCTTTGTATAAAGAAGCTGCTTTTTCTAATTTCTTTGTATGAAAAGGACCACTTGTATTTAATTCTACCTGTCTTTTAGCCCCTATACTCGCTAACTTTTCTTGTGCTTTTTTTACCGCTTCTACATTGCCAGAAATCACCGTTTGACCTGTATAATTATAATTAGCTGTAGCTACAAAAAGACCTTCTTTTTGTAATTGGACACACACTTCTTCTATTTTATTAGAATCTAATCCCATAACAGCTACCATTGCATAGTCTTCTTTTGGTAATGCATGTTGCATAAAATAACCACGCTTCTTTAATAATTCTAAACCATCTTCTATTGCTAAATATCCACTATACATTAAAGCTGGATATTCTCCTAGACTAAGACCTACTGCTGAGTCCGCTTCTATTTGTTCTTTTTTTAAAAGTTCCAAAATAGCCAAACTCATAGTGGCAATTGCTATTTGTGTATTTTCCGTCTGATGTAAATCTAAAGCGGTTTCTTCTACTTGATTCTCTATATACTTACCTGTATAGATTTGTCTTTTCCCTTCAAAACACAATTTAGCTATATCAATTTGTGTAACTTCAGAAGCCTTTTGATATATACTTCTTACTTCTTCATAAGCTTCATATAAATCTTTTCCCATTCCCACTTTCTGAGCACCTTGCCCTGGAAATAAAAATGCTATCTTCATCTCTTTTTCTCCTTTTTACCATTCTAATAAAATACTACCTGTATTTAGTCCACCACCATAACCTAATAAGATTATCTTCTCATTTCTGCTGACTAGTCCTTTATCCATTATCTCTTCTAAAGCAATTGGAATACTCGCACAAAAAGTATTTCCCACATTTTCTATATTAATATACATTTTATCTTCTGGTATCTGTAATCGACCCTGCATGGATTTTAATATTTTTAAATTGGATTGATGTGGTACTATATACTTAATTTTTTCTATTGGTACTTTAGCGTCTTTTAGTAGCCCTTCTACATTTTGAACCGGTTGTGTAACAGCATATTTATAGACCGCTTTTCCATCCATATATAACTTCTCATCAGCTGCATAAGTTAAAATCTCAGAATGCATACCATCACTTTGTATATAGCTTTCATATTGCTTTTGTTCTTCTGTAACCTGTAGAATAGTAGCCCCTGCCCCATCAGATAAAACAATAGCTGTCCCTATATCTTCTTTATCTATCACTTGTGATAAAACATCTACACCAATTATTAAAGCGGTTGTTACCTTCCCTAATGCCATATAATTTCTCGCAATATCCATAGCATTAATATAACCACTACATCCAGCTAAAATGTCTAAACAAATTGCTTGTTTAATTTTCAATTCTTTCTGAACCAAATAAGAAATGCCAGGCATTAGTTGCTTTGTAGTTGTAGTTGCT
>CATZDQ010000199.1 GCA_958417695.1 uncultured Clostridiaceae bacterium
CCTGTTGCCTCCGCACGTGGAATAAAATAAATGCTAGTCAAAGAAACAAGTATAATTGTAGACTCCAATACATTATGTCCAAATCGATGTAAAAAAAAGATAAACAATGCTCCCA
This sequence comes from uncultured Clostridiaceae bacterium, assembly GCA_958417695.1. Classification (GTDB taxonomy): domain Bacteria; phylum Bacillota; class Clostridia; order TANB77; family CAG-508; genus UMGS1663. The sequence goes on from CATZDQ010000199.1 coordinate 116, forward strand.
AAAACACACTAAAAAGTATAACCCCAACATATCCCCAGTCAAAATATGTTTCTAACAAATATGATGACCCTCTACCTCTTCCACTTAAATAATCTTCTTTCATGGATATATAAGATAAATTGTGTGCCAAACTATTACTATATATCCCATTTATTTCACAATTTCCACTTGGCAATGGTTCACTTCCCCATATCTTCTGCCCTACTGTTCCATGTTTAATATAATCAAGCATTCCTCCAAAAGTATAGTGATTATTTAAGCTTTTAATCCCTTCCCTATATCCATACGCTATCTGTAATGCGTTGAATGTTGTACCCTGTTGATAAAAGAAATCGAATACCTGTTTAAAAAGGTTTAACTCCTGCACTTCACTCTGACTTCTTATAAAAGAATATACAGACATAAATGCTAAAACAAATGGTGTAGAAATAATTAATCCTGCTTTTTCAAAAGCTCCAATCCATTTTTCCTTCGATTTCTTTATGTCTCGCACAAAAAAATATATCATAACAAATAAACAATTAAGCATAAATGGATTACGAACACCTATAAACAACATTGGAATTGCAGATAAAACATATAAAATCAAAGGTACTATTGCTAATTTCTTTCTTGGCATTGTCGCCAAAAATATACATAAGGAATATTTCATAAATGAGGCAATCGTATGGAAATATCCCGGTAACTCACTTTTATATTCTGAATAAAATTCTATATACGTTTTCCCCCGCATAAACAATAAAGGTTCTATTTGTACAATCATATAAAAAATCATTGTAACACCAAATATCATTAAAGAAAAAAATTGTAATTTATGTACGAACTCATTTTCTGTTTTCTCTAAACAATTCAAACATTTCTTCCTTTGAATTTGGCACAAACTATCCATTCCCACAGCACCAATTTGCATAAAAAATAATGATAAAAAAACCAATATAAATGCAAAAACAATATTTCCCTTTTGTTGTCCTGATCCCATCCATCCATCAACTTTTGTAATTATACCGATGAATGGTCTTGATACTAAAAATGTAAAAAATGGAATTTGAAAGATCAAAAATAAAAAACGAGTTTTGATACTTTTAAGCCCAAGTATAACATTGCAAATAAAAAGCAACATAACACCTGCTAAACACCACGCAAAATTCTGATTAAATTGTGCATAACTAAATGTTATTATTGCAAGCACCATTAAAATGCATATCAAAATATTAATTTTTTTACTTGTTTTACCATTTTTCATATCCATTTTTTCACTTTCCTGTTAGCAAATTTCATTATTTATCTTCATACAGTACTTTCTATAGTATAACCAATATAATATACCCGATATAAAATATACAACACAGGCTGCAACTCCTGCCCCCCATATCCCATATATTTTAATGGAAACATAGGCTATACAAACATGGAGCAAGCAAGAAAACGCCGCCATAAAAGCATTAAATTTAACCACTCCTATTGCCGGCAAAAAATTCATTGGAATTAGTCTAAATATCGCATTCATCGCATGGACAATCCAGAAAAAAACAGATAAAGCTCCTGCATCCATGTATTGATTTCCATATACAACTTTAATAATAAATGGTGTTAAAACAGCACCTATAAAAGAAATCCCACTAATTATACCAAAATTAACAAATCCTACCTTTTTAGATAATTTCCATATCTGCCTACCATCCTGCATTTTTGCTATAATTGTAAAATAATAAATAATTATTGAATTAGTTATAAAAGGTAACTGTGAAGGAATCATCATAGCAATTTTATAATTTGATGTTACAATTTCATCACGTATTAACTGATTTATTAAAGTCATTTCATTAATAGGCATAATTAATGAAAATAGATTAGAAATCATCAAAGAAAACGACATTGCAAGAAATGCTTTCTTTTGACATTTTGTCAATTTTATTTTCGGAACACTCTCCAACTCCTTAAGTAATACTTTAATTATACAAAGAATTGCGACAATTATTGCTAAATATCTTGCAAATGCAATTCCAATGATTCCAAATGTAATTACTAACACAACACTCATCACAAAAACAATTATTGTTTGTGCTAAACCTGCTTTGGCATATAATTGATTATAGCCATGTGCTCTTAAATAGTTCAAAAAAACATTCAATACATTATTTAAAATAGGATATAAAAACAATGCAACAATTATAGGCTTAGCCTCTGGAAATGGAATACTAGCATAAAAAGTATATCCTACAACTATCGCAGAACATATTATCTGTGTTAATGTCCCATATTTTAAAGCAAAACAGAAATACGCTTTATCCTCTTGTTGTGTCTGAGCAGTCGCACAATATTTCAGCACAGCAGCTGTCATACCCATTCCCGCAAGAGAAACCACATAATTATATAGATTATCTGCATATGCCAAGTACGCATAATCGGATTTACTAACGAGTCTAACTATTACTATGCTGGATACAAATGCAATTAATTTAATCATGGTGTTTCCAATAAATATGTGAAAAAATCCACCTTTGAATAAATCAAATATTTTATTTTTTAATCTTTTTAACATATAATAATACTCTCTTTTGTAACTTTCCTTCACTCTCTAAAATCCAATAAAGACCTAATACAAATATCGTCAAAAAAATGATATCAAAGCTATAGATAAAATCTACAAATCCTCCTTCTATCATACTTCCAACTCTCATAGTTATTACAGCTAAATAAGCCATTGTTTCTGGTGTTTTCCGCAATTTTAACACTATCCACATTATTAGTGTTATATAGATAGCCACCCAAACTATAGAAAAAGCCACTCCACAAAATCCATAATTAGCATATGCCTCACCTGCAAAAAAAGAATTCATTACTCCTG
>CATZDQ010000200.1 GCA_958417695.1 uncultured Clostridiaceae bacterium
GGTTATCTTCTCTTTTTGTACTTCTAACTTTTCTAACATAGACTGTACTTCTTCTTCATTTTTCCCTTCTACTTCCATATAAGTAGGAATTTGTGGCCAACTATCAAAATCAATTTCAACACCATCTAAACGATATTGTATTCTTCTATTTTCCTGATAATTTTTATGTACGATACCACTTCTTTGTAATAGTTCATTAGTTGCTTCAAAATCATCTACTGTTACTTCTACTTCTTTTGTACCATCAATCGTTTTACTAACAATATCTTTATACGTTAGTGTTGCTTTTGTTCCATTTGTCCTTAATCTAATCCACTTTCCCTCTTGTGCAGGTAATACATCATACACATATCTTTTTTGTTCATACTCTCCTATTTTTTCAGCACCCAATTCTAACAATTTTTTTGTCATTTCCTCTACATCTACTTCTAATACTCTTACTTCATACTCTGTTTTCATATCTTTCCATCCTTTCTTTTATTTTTTAATTAATCGTTCTGGTCTATAAATTTCAAAAGAAACTAAGGTAGTACCATCTATATTACCAGCAATTCCAAATTGTTCTAGATGGTCCTTCTTTAATTCTTCACTTTGACAAAATAGCGGAAAAATCATCTGCTCCAATAATATATCTATTAAAAAGTTATCAATTCCGTCAAACTGGCTAGGTATATAAGGCCTTACTACTTCTTCTGGTATATGTATCTCTTCAAAAAAAGCAATTCTTTCCTTTACACTAGCTTCGTATTCTGATTGCGTTGCTATATGTACTTGATAACTCTTTAATTTACTTGCTTGGTCACAAAATAGTACTTGATTCCATGGAATTTTATAAGAGGCGTGGCAGGCAATTCCTTTTGTTAGTTCTCTACCATCAAATCCTTTTCCAACAAATTCTATCCATATGGCATCATTTAAACTAAATGAAACGTTAAAACCTCCATTTAAAGTATATCTAGGAGAAGGTTCATTTTTACTTTCAAAAAGATCTAAAACCCCCTCTTCATTTTGTGCTTTTATCTTATCTATAAACTCTGGTATCTCCTCTTTATCATCACTTGCTCCTGATATGTATACAGGTTTATCTCCAATTTTTGTATCTGCCCTAAAAAAAATTCTATCTGGTATACTATCTTTTATTTTATCCCATTCTTCATGAGAATCTACCACATACACATTTGAAAAAGGATTTAATTTCGGTAAGTATTTATTTAATAAGATAGTTCCTTTTACCTTTCCATATTTCATCATTTGAGAAATATCTTGCTCATTTTTCATATTTAATAACATGTTTTCTATTCTCCTTTTAAACAATTGCTAATTCTGTAAAATCATCTTTTCCATATAGCTTATACATCGCCTTAAGTCTCAATTCTAACGACTTGTTTTTCTAGTAATTTTAATACTTATCATCATGTTTCTATCGTAGACTTTCAATTTTCCAAATCAACTCCCATAAAAAGTGGTATTTCTAGAAAAGCATCTATCTCTAAAATTCTAGTTTCATTTCCTATATGCTCTGATTTCATCTTTTTCCTCTTTCTTTAAAAACTCTGTAATTTGAGTAATATTTTCTTGTAATCCCTCTATCAAATCCATTTGTGAATATAATTGATATTGAGATTCTTCTATTTTTTCTTCTACTTTTTCTGGTATATTCTCTAAATAAGAAAACACTTGATATAAGTCTTGCTTATTGACATGTAAGCCTTCCATTTCATTACTCTTTTCTATAAGTTGCTCTTGATATTTTGGTTTTGAAATAGAATTATTATTTAATAAGAATTTAGAAAACACTTTAAAATCCCCTTGTTTCAAATACATTGCTTCTAATTTATCATGTGTCTGTAAAATACGTCCATCCTTTAATCTAACCTTTCCTACTTTTCCTTGTTCATTATAGATATATTTCTTTGTAAACGTTTTCTTATTCCAATAATAATCTGTCATTAAGTGGGTTAAATACCCTAAAGCGACACTATTATTCTCTAAAATGGATTTATTTTTTTCTACAAAAGCCTGTACCCCTGGTAAGCTATAGATTTTTTCTTCTATTTTTTGTTTCGTATCATAATGTGATATCTTATGTTCTATTTTATGTGATAAATTTGATACAATATATCCATTATATACATCTGGTAGAATATTTCCAAACAAGAAACTGTCCTTATCCACTTCTAATTGCTTCCTAACTTCTTCTGCTGTTACTAAATGCATTATCCACCCTGGCATATTGAATTACTCCTTTTATACTCTATCTATTTTTACTATTTTTTTATATAATAAAATTTTAAACCAATTTCATGTCCACCATATCCTTTTAATATTTTCTGCATCCTTTCGTTTTCATCCCCTGTTGCACAAGAGACAATATGAATATCTGGATTTTCCTCCTTTAACTTTTGAATTAATGCAAAAAAGATGCCCTTTTTACGATATGCTTCTTCTACAAACATTTGAGAAATCCATAAAACTTCACCATCATTTGCCCAGTAGAAATACGAATATAAAATCATCCCAACTGGTATACCTTCATATTGTGCTACCAAGCAATGAAATTTAGGCCTGCTAGAAAACAAATCTTGGTCAATATTCTCTTGTAAATAATTCGTTCCTTGTGTTTTATTAACCTGATTAATCTGATTATTTGCATGAATTATAAATGCTTTATGATTTTGGTTTGCTGGTATAACCACTATTTTTTCTCTATTTTCCATTTTTCCCCCTATTAAACTAATAAAATACCACCATTTACATTTATATTTTCTCCATTAATATATTCCGATTCTTCCTTTAGTAAAAATTTCATAAGATTTACGGTATCTTCTATCTTTCCCACTCTATGACTTGGATTTTTCTTAGCAGATGCTTCTATTTCTGCTTCTGTATAAGATTGTCTAGCAAGTGGTGTTAATGTTAAAGACGGGCTAATAGTGTTTACTTTAATAGCATATTTACTA
>CATZDQ010000201.1 GCA_958417695.1 uncultured Clostridiaceae bacterium
GATGCTCAAATTGTAGTCATTACCGCAGGTGTTGCTCAAAAACAAGGTGGACAAACGAGACTGGAATTAGCGCAGGTGAATACTAAAATAATGAAGCAGATTACCAAAGATATTATGGGAAGTGGTTTTCATGGTATTATCATAGTGGCTAGTAATCCAGTAGATTTAATGACTTATGTGGTAGCCAAAGTATCCGGACTTCCTAAAAACCAAGTGATTGGTTCAGGAACGGTTCTAGATACTGCTAGATTACGTTATTTAATTGCAGATTATTTTGAAGTTTCTAGTAAAAATGTACATGCGTATATTTTAGGGGAACATGGAGACTCCTCCTTTGTACCTTGGAATCATGCCTATATTGGCTGTAAAAAGGTAGTAGACATTATGAAAGATAATCATCACCCTATGGAAGATTTACAAAAAATTCATACAGGAGTAGTAAATGCTGCTTATGAGATTATAGAAAAGAAGAAAGCAACCTATTATGGAATTGGTATGGCACTAAATCGTTTAGTTAGAGCTGTCTTAGATGATGAGAATTCTGTATTAACGGTATCTACGTACTTACAAGATGGAAAATATGGACAAGAGGATATCTATATTGGTGTACCTGCAATTATTAATAAAAATGGTGTAAGAGAATTACTAGAGTTAGAGTTAAGTAAAGAAGAGCAAGAAAAGTTAAATGCAAGTTGCAAGTTAATTAAGCAAATGAGGGAAACGTCTATTGATAAACTAATTGAGGATTAAAACTCTATGGCAGTAGCACTATTGCTAATTCCTCGCGTGGAATCACGAATGCCTATCAAAGTAAGCAGTGGGCAGATAAATATTCCGAAGAAACATGGGAACAGGCAGCTAAAGAAGAAGCTAAAAGAGCTACGAAGGAAATCAATAAAGCATTATATAATATTGTTTCTGGGACTGGTGGAAAGATTTTTTTCCACCAGTCTTTAAATTATGTCTACAAAATTAAGTAAACCTATTGAAAAAAAGGCCATATCGCAGTATAATGGAAATAGGTGGTGTTTAAAAATGCTAAACAATGGGTCAAAAATGGAACTAAATATTGACGAAGTATATAGTAAACAAACCAAAGAAGTAAAAGAATTATTGGATTTAGCTAAAAGAAATTTAGAACAACGTGATTATGTTAAAAATAATAAATTAAAAATTAAGAAGATTCGTAGTGCAAGTAATCCGGTACAGGTAAACTTACATGATTTAAGTGAAATTGAGGAATTGTTAAATCAGAAATTACAAGAGATGCAAAGTCAAATGTCTTTATATTCTAACAACTTAGAATATATTTTTCAGGTTATACAACAAAAAGAAGATAAAAGTCATGAGATGGTAGAGCAAGTTTGTGAAAAGTATTTGACACAATATGCACAAATAGAAGATATAAAAAGAGAATTTACAAAACAAGAAGAAGGTATACAGCAAATGAAACAACATATGACAGATTCTCTTTATGAAATGCAGCAAAAATTATTAGAAGAAAAACAATTGACCAGTAAACTACAGATGGAAGCAGAAGAAGATAAACGCCAAATATTAGAAAGTAAGTTAGAAGAACTTAAAGGCGTTATGCAAAATAAATTGCAGAGTGTTAAGGCTACTTATCAACAAATAGATAGTGTGGTTTTAGATTCTCAAAAGGAAAATAGACAAAGCTATGAGAAGATAGTAGAACAGATACAAGTACAATTCGAACAAGTAAAAGAAAAGCAACAAGAAGAATTCATGCAATTGTTAAAAAGTCAAGAGCAGGCTTATCAAAAACTACAAGAAGAGCAAGCTTCTATAAAACAACAATGGGAAGGTATCCAAACAAAGGAAGATGGCAATCAACAGATGTTAGCCATACAGCAACATAGTGATATGGCTATATTGGAAATGCAAAAACAATTGGAACAAAAATGGTTACAAATGCAAACAAATTTAGAAGAACAATTAAATGGCCTTAGTATAGACGGCAGTATAAAAGAGGATATTCTAAAAGGACAACAATGCTTACAAGAAGTTATTTTAGAAGAACAAAGACAATTATATGCCAATGGAATAAAACAGATGACTTCTTCAAAAGAGGAAGTAAAACAAACGGTGATAGAGGCAAAAGAAGAAAGTCAAAAAGCGATACAAGAAATTGAAATTAAACAAGAAGAATTATTCAATGGACAGACTTTTTATTTTACAAAAGTGACTACTTGTCAAGAAGAAACCAATCAGCAGATAGAGAGGATACAACAGCAAGTAGGTGGTTTCTATCAAGAACAAAGAAAGCAAGAAAAGTTATTTTTTATGAGCCAGATAAAAGAGCAAGAAGAAGAAATTAAAAGATTACATTTAGAAGTACAAAGGTCACAAGAAAAAATAGAAAAAATGATGCAAAGTAGACAAAGGCAAGGTATCTTTGCAAAACTTATGGGAAAAGAGATTGTAGAAGAAGAACCTATGTATGTATCTCAAATTTTAGCTTATAATATTTAATAGAAAGAATAGTTAGATAAGAAAATAGCTTATTTAACTGTTCTTTTGTTAATTTATCAGAAATGCTAGGGATTGCAGTTGACAAATATTATGTAAAATAGTATAATAGGGAGGAATAAAATTTCAGGAGGTATGCATATGTTACATGCATACGAATTTATCAAATCCGTTTCAGAAACGGAAAAGTTTTATTATCTTACCTTTATGGACGAAATAAGGGTGGGTGTAAGAAAGAAACAGATTTATCAGCTTGCAGAATACACTTGGGTATCCGCAGATGCTATCCGGATTCTACTAGCTATCTTAAAGCATAGCTGGTTGGATAACAGTTTAAACACAGGGCATCGATTACCAAAACTTCAGGAATATGAAGTGAATGGCAGTTTGGCATTACTACTGGATAAATTCTCAGAAGAGGAACTGATAGAAAACT
>CATZDQ010000202.1 GCA_958417695.1 uncultured Clostridiaceae bacterium
GGGAATTTCCAAGAGTTATTTGGCATAGAAAACACAATTGCCATTACAGACCCTGTTTACCCAGTATATTTAGATAGTAATGTGATGGCAGGCAGAAGCGGTAATTATCAGGAAAGTACGCAGCAATATGAAAAGATAGTGTATATGCCTGTAACTGCAGAAAATAATTTTGTCCCAGAACTTCCAAAGAAAAAAGTAGATATCATCTATTTATGTTTGCCAAACAATCCAACGGGAACTGTACTAACAAAAGCACAATTACAAAAATGGATAGTGTATGCTAAAGAAAATAAAGCAGTTATTTTATTTGATGGTGCCTATGAGGCATTTATTACAACACCGGATGTGCCACATAGTATTTATGAAATAGAAGGTGCAAAAGAAGTAGCAGTAGAGTTCAGAAGTTTTTCAAAAACAGCTGGCTTTACTGGTATCCGATGTGCATATACCGTGGTACCAAAGGAATTGGTAGTTAATGGTATATCTTTAAACACCTTATGGAATAGAAGACAATGTACGAAATTTAATGGAGTACCATATATAACACAAAGAGCAGCAGAAGCGGTATATACACCAGAAGGACAAAAACAAATCAAGGAAAATATAGCGTATTATCAAGAAAACGCAAGAATCATTCGTGAAGGTTTGGAAAAAGCAGGATATATCATATATGGAGGAAAAGATGCACCTTATATATGGTTAAAAGTACCAAACTATATGACTTCATGGGAATTTTTTGATAAGTTATTAGAAGAAAAGCATATTGTAGGAACACCAGGCTCTGGTTTTGGACCTCATGGAGAAGGCTACTTTAGATTAACAGCATTTGGAAGTAGAGAAAATACAATAGAAGCTATGAAGAGATTACAACAATAAAAATGTAGAAAATAGGGGATAAGAAAATTATCCTTTATTTTTTTGAAAAAAAGTAGAAGAATTTGACGAACGATTTTTCTTGTAATAGAAAAAAATATATGTTATAACTTTAAAAGTTACATAATTTCTATAATTCATTTTAAATTCAAAAAAATTAATATCCAAAAATTTAATTCTAAAAAAATCAAAATAGCAGATTCTATCAGAAAAGAGGTGAAAAAAGACAGATACAAAAGCACAATAAAACTATACCTTATAAGTTATAGTTGACAATTAGATAAAGAATAATTATAATGAACTATAGAATTAAAAGGATAACGATTTCAGAAAGGAGCAGATGCCATGGTAGAAGAAAGCTTTTTTAAAGAGATTGCTGCTAGTATACAGGCAGTTAGTAACAAAGTAGAACAATCTATGAATTTACAAGTAGAATTACAAAAAGAAACAAAAGAGAATATTCAAAGTTTAAAAGGACAAATGGATAATCAATTTGAACAAATAGAGAGAAAATGGAATCAGAAGTGGGACCAATTAGAAAAGAAAATAGAAGAAATGGAGAATAGATGGAACCAGAAATTTGCAAGACAAGAAGAAAAATGGAACAAAAGATTTAAATTTTTAGAAGAGCAAATAGAAAACTTAAGAGCGCAAACAGAGGAGAAAATACTAAATATGCAAAGTCAAATAGATAATATGCAAAACCAAATAAATGCTATGCAGATTCAGATAGAGACTATGCAAGAACAAATAAAGAATATGCAAGAACAAATAGATAGTATTAGCAGAACCTTAGCAGTTATAGAAGTAGAACATACAAGAAAAATTGATTTAATTTATGAAAACATAACCACTTTTTTAGAAAGGCAAGAAAAACAAGAAGGAGAAATTCAATCTTTAAATAGCCGAGTAGATACCTTAGAATGTAAAATGAATGCAGGATAATCAGCAAAGAAGTGAAAAAATAGCTTGTTTTTGTATAATAGATACGAAATTTTACAAAAAAAGGTTGCTTTATCCAGTCTAACGTGGTAAAATAAACACGTTATAAAATTACCTTATACTTAGTTACAGGAGAAACACACCATACTGTAACCCAGTTTAAGGCACATAAAGAAATGGGAGGTGTAATGAAATGACAAGTGAAAGAAAACAAGAAATCATTAGTACTTATAGAAGAGATGAAAAAGATACTGGTTCTCCAGAAGTACAAATCGCTCTTTTAACAGAAAGAATTAATGAATTAACAGAACATTTAAAAGTTCACAAGAAAGATAATCATTCAAGAAGAGGACTTTTAAAAATGGTAGGTGCTAGAAGAAACTTACTAAAATACTTAAGTAACAAAGATGTTCAAAGATATAGAGATATCGTTGAAAAATTAGGATTAAGAAAATAAAACACAAAAGGACGTTTTGCTTGCACGAAGTAAAACGTCTTTTTAACAAAATGGTGTGTAAAAATGAAAAAATCGTATAAAATAAGTAGAAACGTACCTATCAATTAGAAAGTAGCTTGTATTATGAATTGCTATAACAATTTATAATAGAGGTTACAACTAACTGAAAGGTACAAAGAAAAGGAGAGATTTTATGTTTAAATCATATAGCACCGAATTAGCGGGAAGAAAATTAACTATTGAAACAGGAAAAATTGCAGAATTAGCCAATGGAAGTGTCATGGTAAAATATGGAGACACAGTAGTGATGGTCAACGTAACAGCATCTAAACAACCACGTGAAGGAATTGACTTTTTTCCATTGTCTGTAGATTATGAAGAAAAATTATATGCCGTAGGAAAAATACCAGGAAGTTTTATGAAAAGGGAAGGAAAACCAGCAGATAAAGCAATCCTAACATCAAGAGCCATTGATAGACCATTAAGACCATTATTTCCAAAAGATTTTAGAAATGATGTATGTGTAGTAGCAACCGTATTATCTGTAGAACAAGATAATAGCCCAGAAGTATGTGCTATGATAGGTGCTTCTTGTGCACTATCTATTTCTGACATACCATTTGGAGGACCAACAGCTGCAGTTAATGTAGGGT
>CATZDQ010000203.1 GCA_958417695.1 uncultured Clostridiaceae bacterium
CAGATATAACCGTAGCTGTTATGGGGTGTGCTGTCAATGGACCGGGAGAAGCTAAAAATGCAGATATTGGTATTGCGGGTGGTATAAAAGAAGCTTTATTGTTTAAAAAAGGAGAAATTATCAAAAAAGTACCACAAGAGGAAGTTGTAGACATTTTAAAAGAAGAAATTTTAACCATGATTGGTCAAAAACAAAAATAGAGGAATGATAAATAATGGAAATAATAGTAGGAAAAATGGCAGGCTTTTGTGGAGGCGTTTCTAATGCTGTAGAAAAAGCTAAAGAAGAGTTAGTAAATGCTAAAAATAATACGGTTTATTGTTTAGGAGAATTGGTACATAATCAGGCAGTAATGAGAGAGCTTTCTCATAAAGGTATGCAATTGATAGAAAATATAGAGCAAGGTTGTGGAAAAGTTATTATTAGAGCACATGGAGTAACAAAGCATATTTATCATGAGGCTAAGAGAAAGGGAATTACTTTAGTGGATTTAACTTGTAAAAAGGTTTTAAAAATTCATGAAATGGCACAAACATATGCCAATAAAGGCTATTATATCTTTTTAATTGGAGATAAGCAACATCCTGAAATTATAGGAACACATAGCTTTTGTGGAGAAAATGTATATAAATTAGCTGACCAAGAAGATGTGGATGAGGCAATCAGACAATTAAAGGAGTCTAATATTCAAAAGGTGGTTATTTTAGCACAAACAACTTATAATATGGAAAGGTTTGAAAGAGTGGTTAATGACATAAAAGCCAAATTGCCTCATCAGATAGAATGTGTCGTTCATAAAACAATTTGCGAGGCTACTAAGTTAAGACAAGAAGAGACAAGTCGTATTTCTAAGCTGGTAGATGGTATGATTATTATTGGTGGAAGAAATAGTTCTAATACAAAGAAATTGTATGAAATAGCTATGCAAAATTGTAAACAGGTAGCTTTAGTAGAAAATAAAACACAACTAGAATTAGAAAAGTGGTTAAATTGTGAAAAAGTAGGTATTATGGCAGGGGCATCTACGCCAAAGGAGAGTATTAATGAAATTGTAGAAGTATTAGAAAAACAAGTTATTTATGCATAAAGAAACGGATGGATTAAAATTCCATCCGTTTTTGATATGGTTTTATATCACCTTTTGCAAGGTTTGGTAAATACTTATTTATTCACATGAAGATTCTTCACAAGACTCTTCACATTCACTTCTTAAGCAAGGTTTGCAACCTTCTGGTTTTTGACAATCCATTTTAACACCTTTTAAACATTTTCCTTCATGTTTACAAGCAGTGCATACTTTACAGTGTTTTACGTTATCTACCCAAATTTCAATAGCATAGAATTTGTTAGAACATAAAGGACCAAAAACGAATTCTCCATCTTTATCTGTAAAAGAATGAGAAACAGGTCTTCTTTCCTCTTTACCACATTCACAAACAATTTCTATTAATTTAACAACGGCATCACAAACAGGATCGCCATAACAATCTTTTACAACGCCATAAATAACATTACGGTTATCTTCTGGAAGTGTAATTTCAAGGTCAAATTGCTTTCCAGAAGCAATTACACCATCTACATCAACTACTGGGCATACATTTTTATCGTATTCCATAACTAATACCTCTTTCCTTCTAAATAGTATCATAAAGTATATACTTTATTAATATATAGTATGAGACGAAAGCAAAAAAAGTGTCTATTTGATAGACTTCTATAGCAAAAAGCAGTATAATAAGTCAGAAAACGTAAAAAAAGGAGACAAAAAATATGGATACAAGACCAATTGGCATGTTTGATTCTGGTGTGGGTGGTCTAACGGTTTTAAAGGAAGTTATGAAACAAAGTCCACAAGAAGAAATTATCTATTTAGGAGATACAAAACGATTTCCTTATGGCAGTAAGTCCAAAGAAACCATTATAGAATTAACTAAAAAAGGAATTGATTTTTTAATAAACAAAAATGTAAAGGCTGTTATCATTGCTTGTGGAACAGCAACTAGTCAAGCCTTAGAAGCATTACAACCTTTATATACGATTCCCTTAATAGGAATTATTGAAGCAACTGTACAATATATAAAGGAAAAAACAGCTATTCAAACTGTGGGCGTTATAGCTACTGCAGGTACCATTCGTAGCCAAGGTTGGCAACAGCATTTAGAGAAGCAGGTACCTAGGTTAACTATTCAAAATCAAGCTTGTCCTTTATTAGCACCTATGGCAGAAGAAGGCTGGATAGATAATGAAATAGCTAAGCTTACTGTACATGAATATATAAAAGATTTTAAAAATATAGATGCGCTTATTTTAGGTTGTACGCATTATCCTTTGTTTAAACCTTTGTTAGAACAAGAACTAGGAAAACAAGTAGAAATTATCCATACAGGAGAAATTGTAAGCAAAGCATTACAGAAATTTTTAGTAGATAATCATTTGGAAAATACCGGCAAGGGAGGAAAAACTATTTTCTTGACAGATACACAAACTAATTTTGTAAAAGTAGCTAGTATTGTATTAGAAACAGCAGAAAAGGACTGCTTTATACAAAAAGCAGATATAGAAGCATAAAATCAGAAAGTGAGCGTATACATGGAGTAACAACAAAAAAAGGGGGATTCTATGAAAAAGTTAAAATTCATGTTTTATGCTATAGCTATGATACTAATGATAAATGTATGTGTCTATGCTGCTGATGAATTACAATTCGAAGTAAACTATCAAGGAACCGTTGTAGAAGATGAAGCAAAACCAGTAACGATAAGTTTGATAGGAAGAGCAGCACCATTATATAGTAAAGTTAAAATAAATGTAGAAATAGCAGGACCATCTACACCCAAATTAATGGCAGTGGATTCTAGTGGCAATCAATTAGATATTGCACAATTGGGCTACTGGGGAC
>CATZDQ010000204.1 GCA_958417695.1 uncultured Clostridiaceae bacterium
TATAGGCAAGCAGGACATAATATAGTTCCCTATCGCTTGCATCTTTCATCTCTTTATTTAATTTTGTCTGCACCAAGGCTGTCAATTCATTTTCTAACATAATCTTCCTCCTTTTGCCATTTCTTCATTCTCCCTTCTTTATCTTTATTCTTTTTATTTTATTCAATTACTTGAAATGGTATATCTAAATCTTGTGCCAAAGATGCAATTGGATTTACTTCTGGCACTTGATTGGTTACCTGTGTTTTATTATCTATATACTGTATACGCATTGCTTTTCCGCATTCCATCGAAATACGTTTTTCTAATTCTGCTATATTTTCGCTTTTCTCCAATATGGTTTTTCCAAAAGAAGTAAGACCATTAGGAAAAACAATACCAACAGTCATATCATTTACTTGTTTTGCTGCTGTATTCATTAAATTCGTATATAACATAATTTTTCCTGCTGTTTTTAAATCGCTTACAATTTTAGGCCAATTCTGCAATGCTTCTCCATCTTTTATATTCATTTGTGGTGTTCTTGTATTCTCTACAGACTTTTCTTCTTTCCTTGGTTCTGTACTTGCTTGTATTTGCGTTTTGTAAGCTGTATTATCCACATTTTCTACCGTTTTGTGGATAATCCCCTGGCTCAATTGGTTCATTTGCTGTTGTAATTTTGCTACTTGTTGTGTTAGTATTTCTATTTTAGAGTTATCATTTTTAGAGTTGCTTTGATTGGCTTTTTCTTGTCCACTACATAATTTTATCATACCCACTTGAAATAATATCCATTTTTGGGTAGACCACTTAATATCATTTTCAATAGTAGACAACGCATATAACATATCTAATAATTCTTGTTTAGACGTCTTTTGGGAAAGTTCTCTTATTTTTTCAATTTCTTCTTGGCTATATAAGTCTAATTGTTGACTAGTTTGATAAACTAAAATGTCTTTTACATATTTTATCATTTCCCATAGTAAATTTTGTAAGTCTTTTCCTTCTTTTATAACTACATCAATTCCTTGTAAAACCGCTTCTACTTGTTTATCTATAATTGCTTCGATAATTTGATGCACATATGTTAATTTAGGTATTCCAACTAGTTCTTTTACCTTATCTTCATCAATTTTGGTATCTCCATCTTGCAGACATCTTTCAAGTATACTTAAAGCATCTCTCATAGCCCCCTCTGCTAAGGCAGAAATAACTTGTATAGCTTCTTTTGTAATTTCAATTTTACTTTCATCACATACATATTGTAAACGTCTTGCCATATCTTCGTTTGGTATTTTTTTGAAATCAAAACGTTGACATCTTGAAAGAATGGTTGCTGGTAATTTCTGTGGTTCCGTTGTTGCTAAAATAAACTTTACATGTGCTGGTGGCTCCTCTAAAGTCTTTAGTAAGGCATTAAAAGCTCCAGTAGATAACATATGTACCTCATCAATAATATAGACTCTATATTTAGCAACCGTGGGTAAAAAATTCACTTCATCTCTAATTTGTCTAATATCTTCTACACTATTATTAGAAGCTGCGTCCATTTCCACAATATCTGTTAAAGTCCCTGATAATGCTGCTTTACAAATTTCACATTCATTACAAGGTTCTCCGTCTTGCGGATTTAAGCAATTTACTGCTCTTGCTAAAATCTTAGCAGCTGATGTTTTACCAGTTCCTCTTCCACCATTAAATAGATAAGCATGTCCTAATCTTCCTGCCATAATTTGATTTTTTAAGGTTTTAGTAATATGGTCTTGACCAACCATTTCTGAAAAGTTAAGTGGCCTAAATTTTCTATATAAAGTAGTATATGCCATTTTTTCGCCCCCTATTTTTCATTTTTTCTTTAAAAAATGGTATAAGCTATACACTATCGTCTCTCTATGGAAGATAACCGCACACATAAGGGACTACTTATTGCTGCTTCCTTCCGGACCTGACAAAGTTCATAGGCTTACATTGCATTATCCTCCATACAGAAACCATAGGTTTCTCATACCATTTCTATTATATACGTAAATCTGTTTTTTCGCAATACTTAACTAAAAAAATTACATTCTTTTAAATACAAATTGTTTTGTATCTATCACTTCTTGATTGCCAGTTCCTTCTTGCACAATATCTGAACAAGGCATTGTCAATTGCATCCTTGTTTTATAACTCTTCGCTTTTAATTCTATAATAAAATCAAAAGCGATTTCAAAGGTAATAGCTTGTTTATCATAACCTAACTTTTGAATTAAAGTTCCATCATGGGTAATTTCTTCATCTTCATTAGAAATATAATTTCCTATCCCTTTATTTACAACTCGAATGGCTATCATGCCACCTTGATTACCAATTTCTAACGTTTTCAAATTTGTTTTAGCTGCACCTTTATAAGTTAATTTTTTATCTTGAAGTAAATATTCTTCTTTGTTTTGAAAAGTCCTACCATCTACGCTATTGGGCATATATACTTCTATATTGCCTACTTGTGGTTGCTTAGTAATTTGTACATTTTCAATTTTTATATTTTGAATCATGGCTTCTTTTTGATAATTTTCATTTTTTTCTATTGTAAAATAAATATCGTTATCTTGCATCACTTCTAAATTCCATTTTTCTGTAGCTTCCCCCTGCGATATTCCTTCTGCTGTGCTAACAATGGTTATTTTTGATAGATTAAACGGCATATTCGTTTCGCCTTCTACTTCGTATTTCATCATTACAATAGCCACAACGATAAAAATTAGAACAAATACTAATAAGGTAATAGCAATTTTAATGATTTCTTTCTTTCGATTTTCTTCCAAGTTCCATCCTCCTATATCATTGGCGGAGTGAGTGGGATTCGAACCCACGTGCCAAAATTGGCGAACTGTTTTCGAGACAGCTTCGTTATGACCACTTCGATA
>CATZDQ010000205.1 GCA_958417695.1 uncultured Clostridiaceae bacterium
GCTTATGGCCAATATGAGAACAAGGGCAAAGAGAAAAAAACGTATTCTCCGTTCCATAATCTTAGCCTCCTTTCTACTACTTATGAAAAGTTTTTGTTTAATAAACTCTACTATATTATTACCGAAATGTCAATCATCAGAAAGTGATATGCCATTATCTACAAGATGACATAAAATGAGTTGAAAAAGATAGAAAAAATATAAATAATATTCAATAATATACATAGGAAAAAGGGGAGAAGAAAATGAAAAAAGAATCGGCCATTACATTGGTAAGTTTAGTAGTAACTATTATTATTCTCATTCTATTAGCAGGAATCAGTATAAATACTTTAGTAGGAAATAATGGGATAATAACCAAAACGAAAGAGGCAAAAGAAAATATACTATTAGCACAAAAAGAGGAAGCTAAACAGTTAAACCAATTATATAGCCAATTAGAAACTATAGAAAATGGAGAAATAGATACAGATAAAGAGGCTATCCAAAATTTATTACATTTTAAAAAGGTAATTGCTAGTGCCATTACCAATGCAGGAGTAAGTACACAAGAAACAGATGGTGCAGAGGTTATGGCAAGTCATATAGGAAAAATACTACCAGAAAGAACAAAAAATGCAACTGCTATTGCTGACAATTTATCTGTAGGAACAACTGCTTGGGTAAAAGGTATGCAAATAACCGGTACCGGAAAAGATGTTACGAATGCTTATCAACAAGGTTATGCAGCTGCGAATGCTTTTAATATTGCTTCTTTTAATTTAATAGGGATTTATAACTTTCATCAAAATGAACAATGGCATACAGCTACCATTAGTAATGCAACAGACTACCAAAAGTTATATTATATAGTTATGTTTAAATATACTACTGGAGGAGGGTATGCTTTTCAAGTAACTGTCTCTGGTGGAAACCGTGAAATTCTTTATCAAAATACTGCAATTGAACAAGGATGGATAGAACCTACGCAAGCAGTGACTATAAAGACCTATTATAATCAACAAGCCGTTCATGCAGATTCGTATATTATTGTTATGGGGGTAAAAAAATAATCAAGTCTTCTAAAAATATCACTACTTTTTAAGAGTGATATTTTTTTCTGTTGACAGAAAATATTGGGTATAAATCCTTAAAGATAATTGACTTAAACGCTAAAATGCGGTAAAATGGGAAAGAAGTGGAAGAGGTGAACAAGGAATATGAAGCAAGTTGTGGCAATTGTAGGAAGACCAAATGTAGGAAAGTCTACATTTTTTAATTATATTGTAGGTAAAAGAGTATCCATTGTAGAGGATAAACCAGGTGTTACAAGAGACCGTGTTTATGCAGATGCAACTTGGAGGGGAAAAACATTTACCTTGGTAGATACCGGTGGTATTGAACCAGAATCTGAAGATATCATTGTTTCTCAAATGAGAGAGCAAGCTAATATCGCTATGCAAATTGCAGATGTGATAATTTTTTTAACAGATATGAAGCAAGGAGTAACAGCTGCAGACCAGGAAATTAGTTTAATGTTAAAAAAAGCTAAAAAGCCAGTGATTTTAGTATGTAATAAAGCAGATAATTTTGGAAAAACTGCCAATGAAATTTACGAATTTTACAATTTAGGATTAGGAGACCCTTATCCTGTTTCTTCCGTTAATGCCATTGGTATTGGAGATGTCTTAGATGCTATTTATGAACATTTACCGAATCAAGAAAGTGACCAAGAAGATGACACTATTAAAGTGGCTGTGATAGGAAAACCAAATGTAGGGAAATCTTCTTTAATTAATAAAATCTTAGGGGAAAACCGAGTGATTGTAAGTGATATTGCAGGAACGACTAGAGATGCTATAGATTCCTATTTTGAAAATGAAGAAGGAAAGTATATTTTTATAGATACTGCTGGAATTAGAAGAAAAAGTAAAGTAGAAGAATCCACAGAAAAATATAGTGTTATGAGAAGCTTGCTAGCTATTGAAAGAGCAGATGTCTGTTTGTTATTAATTGATGCTCAAGAAGGGGTTACCCAGCAAGATGCTAGAATTGCAGGAGAGGCTCATGAAGCTGGTAAAGGTGTTATTATTGTTATTAATAAATGGGATGCTTATGAAAAAGATGAAAAATCCACAGAAAAATATAAAAAACAAGTTTATCAAGATTTAGCCTATTTATCTTATGCACCTATTCTTTTTGTTTCTGCTAAAACAGGACAAAGAGTGCATAAATTATTTGAAATGATAAATCAAGTAGCTAGTCAAAATGCTATGCGTGTTTCGACAGCTGTTTTAAATCAAGTATTAAATGAAGCCATTAGTATGGTACAACCACCAACAGATAAAGGAAAACGCTTGAAAATCTATTACATGACACAAGCTTCTACAAAACCACCTACATTTGTAGTGTTTGTAAATGATAAAGCATTATTTCATTTCTCTTATGAACGTTATTTAGTAAATCAAATTCGTAAAGAGTTTACTTTAACAGGGACACCTGTCAGAATGATTGTAAGAGAAAAGAAAGAAAAGGACGTTTAACTAAAAAGAAAAAAAGAAAGAAGGAAATGTGAATATGGGTGCTATGATTTTTGTTGCTATTATAGCGTATTTATTAGGAAGTATCAATTTTTCAGTAATTATTAGTAAAAAAGTAGCTGGATTTGATGTTAGAGAAAAAGGAAGTGGAAATGCAGGAACCACAAATGTACTAAGAAGTGTTGGGAAAAAAGCTTCTGCACTTACTTTATTATGTGATACTTTAAAAGGTGTTGTAGCAGTTCTAATTGCTTTTATCGTAGGAAATATTACAAAGGAAAATCAGGAGATATTAGTACAAATAGCTGGTATTTTGGTAATTGTAGGTCATACTTTTCCTATTTTCTTTGGATTTAGAGGT
>CATZDQ010000206.1 GCA_958417695.1 uncultured Clostridiaceae bacterium
TAATGGCTAAATTATTCCCTAACTTCACATTGCCAGACATCGTTTTTAAGACTTCCTCTTCTGTTAATCTTTTAGCAAAATCAGCTTTTACAAATGCTAGAATCTTTTCAAAACTATCTAATTTATCTTCTCTCATCTGTGCTTCTAAAGTAATATAAGAAAAGAAATTGCTAAGCGTTAGAGAAGAAAAATACTTTTTTAAGTTGACTGGTATACAAACTTTTATTGGCTTTTTCCCGTGGTTTGGTAAATAATTCTCTTGATAAATTGCATAAATTAAAATAGCCGTTAAATATTGTGTAACACTACAATTATTTTCTTGGCATTTTTGCTTTAGCGCTTTCATATCTATGATTTCATGAACTGCTGCAATAGAACCTAGAGGCATTTTATCTCCTTTTAGAATATACGCCTTTTTACTCGAATTATTATTTTTAGCATGTTTATCGTAATTTTTCAAATAACTATCTTCTACATTATACTCATATTTTCTAGTCGTTCTTAATTCTATTGCAAATTCTTTAGGGTGTTCTAATTCTAGATAAGTATAGAGAATTTCTCTAAAAAAATTAGTAGCATTATTTCCATCTGTTAATGTATGATTAACATCCATATTTATTTTTCTTTTAAAATAGGTTACTTTAAATAAATAATTACGATTTAAATCAGGGTCTATATATTGACAAGGATAATCGGTTTCTTGCTCCACTCTAGGTTCTTTTGTATTTTCTTCAAAATAGTACCAGAAAAAACCTTGTTTTAATCTGACTTTAAAACTAGCAAATTTCTCCAATGCTTGTTTTACTGCTTTTTCTAATAGATATGGGTTAATTGGTTCTTTTAAAACAGCAGAAATTCTAAAGACCGTACTATATCTTTTTCCAGTAGATACTGGAAAAATCTTAGCAGAATTATCTAATCTTCTCCATGTTGGAATTCTCTCTTCTTTTTTATAAGCCCCCATTATGCACTTCTTCCTTTCCCTATTTTTCTAAAATACAAGTAATGACATCTTGATAAGCCTTCTGGTCTGCTTGTGTTTTTTTCTCTCCTCTTTCTAACAACCAAATATGTCTTTGCTCTGGATATTCTCTTAAATCAATTGTTACATTTTCCTTCTCTGCTTCTTCTACTAATCTATGTGTATCTGGATTTAAAATATCATAGGTACCTGTGAAGATGATGACATTTTGTAAATTCTTAAGTGGTCCATGAATGGGATTGACCCAATATTGGTCCATACCATCTTCTCCGGCATAAGCAATACCAGCTAAGATTAAGGCTTCTTTGTTTAATTGCTTATCTTTACTCTCTACTGCTGTAATCTCTGGATTTTTTAGACTCACGTCTAACCAAGGAGAAATTAAAATCGTTTTCTTTGGTTGCTTTTTTCCATCTTCTCCTAATTTCTCACATAGTGCTAAGGCAATGCCACCACCTGCAGAGTCTCCCATTATAATCATATTTTCTGAATCTACTGTTTCTAATAATTCTTGGTATAACGGATATATCATTAAATACACATCTTTATAGTTATATTTCGGTGTTAATGGATAGTCTGGTAAAATAATCGTCGCACCTGTATCGGAAACTAAATCTTCTAGAAATTCCCAATGTGTTCTAGAAGTTTCTGCCATATAAGAGCCTCCATGTAAATAGAAAATCATTGTTTTTGTTTTACTTTCTTCTCTAGGAGAAATGACAAATACCTTTCTATTTTGAAATTGTTTTTCTTCTATATGGTACTTTTGTGCTAATTCCTTTGGTGGTCTAGATTCGATTTCAGCATTAAATAAATATATGCAAACTACTGCTATCCCTATTAGCACTAGAATCAGTAGCATACCTATTATCTTAAAAATTTTCTTTGTTTTTTGCTTCACTTTTTAACCTTCTTCTTTCTTCTTTACTTGCATTCTACCATGTTTATACCACTTTGACAAGTAAATCACTTAAAGCTAGAATGCACAAAACAAGCTATAATCGGCTTGTTTTCTGTATTTGTTTATGATTATGAAAGTTTTATTAACATCCCTATCTATTATAATTCATTATTTTATGCAAACTTGTAAATAAATGTCTAGACTATAAAATTAAAAAGTATAGAAAGGAAATATTATAATCATTAGAAATAAAAAATAAGAATATTGACTTTAACCAAAAGGTAATATAAAATTGATAAAAGAAAAGTATGAAAATAAAGAAATTGGAAAACATAAGAAAAAGAAAGGGAGAAGAAACTATGCAGAAAAAATGGAAAGAAAAAGGTGTAACTTTAATTGCATTAGTCATTACGATTATTGTACTAATTATATTAGCAGGTGTGGCGATTAATACATTAGTTGGAGAAAATGGTATTATAACACAGGCTCAAAAGGCAAAAGAGAACACAGAATTAGCAGAAAAAGATGAAGAGGAACTATTAGAAGATTTAGTTAGTCAAATAGATTATTCCCAAGCAAATACTAATTTAGGAATAGTAAAAGTAGGAGAAACGGCTGTAAGAAATAGTACCATGAATGGGCAAAAAGGAAGCTACGCCAATCCAGTTATACCAAAAGGTTTTAAAGCAGTAGATACCAATATAGCAAAATGGAAAGACGAAAACGGCTATCAATTTGGATTAGTCATTGAAGATGATACTAAAGACGAAATAACACAAAGCAGTCAATTCGTATGGATTCCTGTAGAAGACTATCAACATTTTCATTTAATAGAAGGTTATTTAAACGGTTATCTAACAACATACTTATCTAGAACAGAAAATGCTTCTAGAGAAGCAGGTGCTAGTAAAACAGAGAAAATTCCTCAACTACCAAATTCGGGAAAAAATGCTCTACTAGGTACCAATGAAAGTATTAATA
>CATZDQ010000207.1 GCA_958417695.1 uncultured Clostridiaceae bacterium
CAGCGTGTAGCTGCTTCCCCTTCTTCTCTTACTGCTGGTGCTCCACAAACAGGACATTTCGTCGGCATAGAAAACGCCTTTTCCTTACCTGTCCTTTTCTCTTTTACAACAGCAATCACTTCTGGAATAACATCTCCTTGTTTTTGAATTACTACTGTATCCCCTATTTTTAAATCTTTTTCTTTAATAAAATCTTCATTGTGTAACGTTGTTTTGGAAATGGTAGACCCCGCCACTTTTACAGGCTCTAAAATAGCCATAGGTGTAATTACTCCTGTTCTACCTACCTGACAAATAATATCCTTTAATATGGTTTCTTTTGCCTCTGGTGGATATTTATAAGCAATTGCCCATCTTGGTGTTTTATAAGTAGTTCCTAACTTTTCACGAAAAGATAAACTATCTATTTTTATAACAGCACCATCAATACCAAAACTTAATTTTTCTCTATCTTCTCCAATTTTCTTTATGGTATTAATTGCTTCTTCCAATGTATGACAAGGTACTTTTATAGGATTTACATGAAAACCTAATTCTTCTAAATATACCAATTGCTCATAATGCGAATTATAAGGATTGTCCTCCCATTTTTGTACATTAAAAATAAGAATGTCTAAAGGTCTTTGTGCAGTTATCTTCGAATTTAATTGTCTAAGAGAACCTGCCGCTGCATTCCTAGCATTAGCAAATAAAGGTTGTCCTAATACTTCCCTTTCCTCATTTAACTGTTCGAACTCCTTTGTTCCTATATAAACTTCTCCTCTTACTGTTATAGTTACTTTTTGGCTTAAAACCTTAGGAATTGATTTTATAGTTCTTAAATTATCTGTTACATCTTCACCAATTAGTCCATTTCCTCTTGTAGCTCCTCTTACAAAAATACCATCTACATATTCTAAAGCTACTGATAAGCCATCTATTTTTGTTTCAACAATATAGGTTACTTCTTCGTTTTCTTCTTGTGCTTGTTTACGCATTCTTTCATCAAATTCTTCTAGTTCTTCAAAAGAAAAGATATCTTGTAAGCTTTGTAAAGGTACTTCATGTACCACCTCTTTAAATCCTTCTTTAACATGACCACCTACTTTTTGTGTTAAAGAATTGGCATCTATTAATTCTGGAAATTGTTTTTCCAATGCTTTTAATTCGTTCATCATCATATCATATTCATAATCTGTAACAACGGGCGCATCCTCATCATAGTAACGTTTAGCATAAAATTCTAACTTTTCTCTTAAAGCTTTTACTCTTTCTTTAGCTTCTGTAATTTCCATCTCTTCCTCCTGTAATTTTTGTATTCTTTTAGAAGTATTATATACAAAAAAAGAAAAAAGATAAATAGATTTTAAAAATATACCTTTTATTTTTCTTTCTATTTATCTTCTTTCCAACTTGCTTATATATTCTCTATTTCCTGTCTTGATAAACCTGTTATTTTTTCAATAACCTCTATTTCTATGTTTTCCGCCAACATCTTCTTAGCAATTTCCTTTGTTTTTTCATTTCTACCTTCTTTTATGCCTTCTTTTCTACCTTCTTTTCTACCTTTTTCTTTTCCTTCTTTTATGCCCCTTTGTCTTCCTTCTTCTAATCCTACTTCCATTGCTCTTTGTTTAATTGCTTTCTCGTCCATAATTGCCTTTTGTCTTAGTTCTGCTACTCTTCTTAATTCTTCATCTTCGCTCATATGTTTTAATTTTTGCATAGCTTCTTTTATAGGTTCATTTTTTTCCACGATACTTTCTACCTCCTTATCATTTGGATTATTCAAAAACAACATCCATTGTGCCACTTTATTTTCTATGTATGCTTTCCTATTTTTTCTTATTTTTGGTAATTCAATTATATGTATTTCTAATTTATCTGTCAAATTCATTGTACTTTCTTCTTGCTTTAATTTCCACTGTGTATGTAACTGATTCTCTCCGTTTTAGCTCTTTTAACTCATAATCTAAAATAGCAATACAAATCGTTTTCTTTAATTTTTCATATTCCTCTCCTACTACCACTTGTGAAGAAAATAAACGACTCCAATAAAATAAAATTCTTTCTATTGTATAAGACTTATCTATTAATTGAATTTCTATATTGCATAAAATTCCTTCATCTAATTCTGCTTTTAAGTCTAATATTCCTAACTTTTCATCTGGATATTCCTTTATTAGATGTCTATCATCTCGTAAATGAATTTGTTTAATCTTCTCATTTGTAATATCGGCTATCATAGCCTTTGTAATTTCTTCATTTCCAGGGCGGAATAAAGAATGAAAGACTACATCTGTCTTTGGTATTAAAAGGTTTCTTTGTTCCATACATTCATCTCCTTATCATTATAGCTAGACAAATAAAAGGTCACATCACCTCCTTTTCTTTTTTAATCTTTGATTTTTATTTTATAGATAACATAACGAATAAAATGAAATGATAAAAAACTTAATATAAAAAATAGGAATAACAATTAAGCGACAAAATAGATAGCTTCTTCTTCTCGTAAATACGTATATTTAGATACATAATTGGAATATTTTTCTTCTAATAATTTGAAATTACAACAACGGTTTTGTAATTTTTGACTTGCTTGTTTTTCTATAATTAAATAATATAAATCGTGAGCTCTAGTCTGTATCAAATCTTCATGTTCTCTTGCCCATTCTAACTGCATTTGTAACATGTGCGCATATTTACTATCTGCTAGTTGCCCTATATGGATTATCTCTAAATCTTCCATTGGAATTGGCATCATATTATTAAAATTAATTCCTCCTAATTTTCCATTTTTGATTTTCATAAAGTCTTGTGTATCCTGCATATAAAACATGCTTTTTCTTAGGAGATGTTAATGGTGCAAAAAAATGTTT
>CATZDQ010000208.1 GCA_958417695.1 uncultured Clostridiaceae bacterium
TCATAAAATTTAAGAATGATAGCATTAAATCTTGGCCCCTCATAAATGTCAAAATTAGAGTACTCAGGAACTTGGAAGTTACCATAGGCAATAACAACTCCATTTGTCGTATTATATAGCACATCATCGCCTTTAGAGGACACAAAAGCTATATAATTTGGTTTATAAAATTCTACTTCGGATTTAATTTCGCTTTCCTTTAACTCAAGACCACTGTCTGTTTGATAGTAAATACTATAATATTTTTTATTCACATAGTGTACTACCAGCGTCTTACCATACATTTTATATTCGTCAAATACCCGAATATCATCTGGTAACTCCATCATTCTTCCATTCTCACTTACTAACATTTTTTTCCTCCTGTTTTTCTTTTTTAATGTTTTAGTGTTATATCATAACCATTGATTATATACATCCAACTTAATTAATATTACGGATGTTATTATTACAAATGGCTACTTGTAATAGTATATCATACTTTTATGTTAATTACAACTTAATATTTCCCCTACATGTCTTGTTTTTAGCCAAAGTGAAAGGGAAACACGAAATTCAGATTTCCCTTATCATTATATAAGTGTTCCTTTCAGGCATATGATTACCATCCTGAATAATACAATAACCGCCATTTCCTAAATAAATAGTTATTACCCGTCCTTTTCTCAAGAAATTGTAGAAACCAATACTCTTAGTACTTACCTGAAAAGAAATTGCTTTGCTATCTTTTTGCCTTAAATAGACTAACTTTGCACAAAACATTGTACAGATTTCAATTTTATGATAAAATAACACCATATTAAAAGAATAGAAAGAGATGAAAAAAGATGATTAAAAGAGAAAACAACCCAGAGTTTGTAAATGCCTTTTTAGATTATTCTATTACTATTTTAAATAAATCCCCCAATTCTGTAAAAGAATATAATTATGATTTATCTATGTTTCTAAAATTTATGAAAATGCACTTTTCTCTTACAAAAGAGACCCAATTGGAAAACATTATTATAAAAGACTTCCCTGCTTCCCTATTAAAACAAATTACTTTAAATGATATTCATGCTTTTTTAGCTTATTTAACAATAGAAAATAGAAGTAAGGCTGCCACACGTGCTAGAAAAGTTTCTACGATTCGCATCTTTTTCCAATACTTAGCACAAAAAACAAATTTAATAGAAGTTAATCCTGCTCAGAATTTAGAAACACCCAAACAAGATAAACGTATTCCGAAATACTTATCTTTAGAAGATAGCAAGAAATTACTGCAAATTACTTCACAAGAAGATAAAGATAATCGTAATGCACAAAGGGATTATGCTATTATTACGCTCTTTTTAAATTGTGGTATGCGTCTATCTGAATTAGTTAGTATTAATATAAAAGATATTGATTTTGGAGAATGCAAATTAAATGTAATTGGTAAAGGCAATAAAGAAAGAGTAATTTATTTAAATAAAGCCTGCATGAAAGCCATAGAAGAATATTTGAAAGTACGTCCTAAAGAAGGAATTCACTATAATTCTAGAGATGCTTTATTTTTAAGTGAAAGACGAGAAAGAATTAGTAATAGAACTGTGCAATATACAGTAGATAAAGAATTAAGAAAAGCAGGACTAGATACGAAAAAATATTCTACCCATAAGCTAAGACATACAGCAGCAACCCTTATGTATCAGTACGGAAACGTGGATATTAGAGCCTTACAAGAATTATTAGGACATGAAAGTATTGCTACAACAGAAATTTATACACATGTTAGTAATGAGCAAGTAAGAGAAGCTGTAGAAAGAAATCCTTTAGCAGATGAATAAAATATGACTGATAAAAGAAATATAGAGTGCTTACTTCTATATTTCTTTTTATAAGACATATCAATTTATTTTCCATAGATAACTAAGGTCTCTCCTACCTTTAAATTAGGACTATTATCGAAATTATTTAATTGCTTAATTTCATAAATAATCTCCCTTATATCCATTTGGCTATAATAAGGATTTTCCTCTTGCTGCGTTCTAGCAATTGTCCATAAAGTATCCCCTTGTGCAATATGAATTTCTTTTTTGGTTAATTCTTCATGAGAAAAACTATTGTTACCAATTAAGAATAAAATACCAACAACTAATCCTGACATAAGTAATAGACTCATCATAAATTTTTTTATATTAACAATTTTCATAAAAATACCTCCTAATATTTGCGAACATGTTTTTGTTTAACTATTTGTATTATAAACGAACATTTATTCTTTGTCAATAGAAATATCAAAAAAATGTTCGATTTATCTTTAAAAAAACATATCCATAGAATAACCATGGATATGTGCTATAAAATTTGGTATTATTGAACTTGACGAATGCCTGTATCTTCTATTAGATTCGCCACATTATATAAAAACAAGACTTGTGTAATATGATTTTCTTTGGCATAGTCGCTAATAGAAGCTTTATAATAACGTGGGTCAATAAAGTGTATTTCTTCATAATCAGTACATAAAAATTGCGCAAGATTATGGGCATAGGAATCTTTAATAATTAATAATCGTTCATGGTTTTTAGTAGTGGTTTCTAATGTAACCAAGGCATGGTTTCCATTTAGAAAATAACTATATTTGTCTTTCGTTTTTAGATAACTATCTTGATAAATGGAGTTATACACTTCCCCATCATATGTGCCTTTTTCAATAGTTGGATTTTGATAAGTTATAATTTCATCTGGTATTTGACCTAGTACTTGTGCCTTTGAATCAGAAGTACCTAAAAATTGGTTAGAAACAGTCGCTTTGGTATATGTTTCTAAAGGTGTATATGGCTCATGAGCTGTTTGGCGAAAAGCAGTATATACATAGT
>CATZDQ010000209.1 GCA_958417695.1 uncultured Clostridiaceae bacterium
AGGAAGGATACCATGGAAGAAAGAAGTCTTAGAGTCTATGCAGACAAAACGTTTTTCACGAAGATAACCAATACCATTACAAAAATGTTAATTCCTACAAAAATAGGAATCAATGGCATGTTAATATCTATTAAAAGAAATAATGTGTTAAAGGCTTATGAAATAGAGCAGCAAAATGAAACAGAAGAAGATACAGAGAAAAAAGAAGCAATCCATCAGAAATATGAGGATACCTTTTCTTTATATTTAGAAGCGATTGATAAACATATCATGGATTCTATTTATAAGAAAGTAAAAAATGATACCGCTACAGAATTTGAAAAGAGTGCGCTATCTAGATATTATGAAGTAATTCACATTAAAGAGAGTCAATATCTAGAATATAAATATATTAAACAAAAATATTTATTAGAATTAGACTATGAGACTTTAAAAGAATTAGATAAACCAAAATTAATGCAAAGGTATCTTCCATTTTATGTTAGTAAAATGGATGGATTATATAAGGGCTTATTAAAACATTTTTCTATTAAATTAGCAGATAATTTAAGTTATCAGAATAAAGAAGAGGTATATGAAAAAATATTTTCTACCTTAGAAGAATATATTACCAATATCTTACCTTTAAAAATAGAAAAAGATGAAACCAATACTTACAAAGAGATTCTAGAAGAATATGATAAATTTGAGAAATTTAGCGTAGGGAAATTAGACCAAAATGATGGTATCGAAAAGAAAATGATTTTACTAGCGATTAGTAGAAAATTGTTTACACATAGTTTACCACTTATTGTAGCAGAACAATGCTATGTAAAACTATTAAAAGATACCAGAAGCTTAATTGTAGATACCAGGGTTATCAAGAAACAAGAAAAGGCCTATTCTTTATTAATTCGTTTAATAGAAGATTATAATATTAAACTACTTTCTACTAAGATTTACTGGGACAAACCAGCACAAAGAGATTTTTATAAACAATTTTGGAAAGATTACCAAGAGATTGAGAAAATTAAGAAAGTAGATTATATAGAATATAGGAATAAAAAAGAAATTTTATTTATTAGCAGTGATTTAAAAGAAGTACGTAAGAATGAGAACCGTTATTGTAAAATTATCCAATTTTATAAGGAAAAATTAGTTACCTTAGGGGCTATGAGAGAATTAAAAAATAGTTGTTTATCACAAGGAAGTTATATAGGAAGGAAAGCATTATGCAGGAAGTAGTTGCTATTCATTTTTTAGATGTAGAAGAAAATATACCTTATCAAGAACTCATACAAAAAGTAGTGCAAACCTGTTTCAATCAAGAAGGGTTAACCTCATTAAATTTATACATGAGTGTTACCTTAACTACGCCAGAGCACATTCGTAATCTAAATCAAACCTACCGACAGATAGATAAAGAAACAGATGTCTTGTCTTTTCCTATGTTTGAAAAACAAGAATTAGATATATTGATAAAAGAACAGATTTCACTACCAATACAAGAAGTGTTAGGAGATATTGTCATTTCTGTAGATAGAGTAAAACAGCAAGCACAAGAATATGGACATAGTGTTGAAAGGGAATTAGCCTATATGTTAGTACATGGATTTTATCATCTAATGGGATATGACCATATAGAAGAAAAAGATAAAATCTTGATGAGACCTAAAGAAGAAGCTATATTAGAGCAGTTACATATTACAAGGGATAATACATAAGAGGTAGTAGAAATGGAAGAAGAAAGACTAAAAAATAAGAATCTAATCAAAGCCTTTCAAAATGCAAGTAATGGTATTTGGTATGCAGTCAAGTCTCAAAGAAATGTGCAGATTCAATTAGTGATTATGGGATTGGTTTTGATTGCGGGTTTTATACTAAAGTTAACAGTAATAGAATGGTTATTTGTAGTATTTGCTTGTTTCTTTGTAATCGTGACAGAGGTCATCAATACGGCTATAGAAACAGCTGTAAATTTATGTACCAAAGAGATTCATCCATTAGCAAAGCTTGCTAAAGACGTGGCTGCAGGGGCAGTGGTATTGGCTGCATTAAATTCAATTGCAGTAGCTGGAATAATATTGGTTAGTAAAATATAATTTAAACTAGAAGGGAATGGAAGAGGATAATGAAAAATTCAAATGGGATTAAAATTTTAGTAGTCATTTTGGTGATTTTAATTATCGCAGCAGGAGTGCTTTTAGCCATTAAAATAGTAAACGATAATCAAAATAAGACCGTATCAGTAGGAGAACAGGGAAACACCAATGTAGAAGATGATAAAAAAGTAGTAGAAATTAAAGAACCTAAAATCTTTCAAGGAAATGATAGACCGATTGCTGTGATGATTGACAATCATAAAGCTGCCATGCCACAGGCTGGACTAAATGATGCTTATCTAGTATATGAAATGATTGTAGAGGGTGGAGAGACTAGATTAATGGAATTATTTAAAGGTTCTGATTTAGATAAAATCGGTCCTGTTAGAAGTGCTAGACATTACTATTTAGATTATGCTTTAGAAAATGATGCAATCTATGTACATTTTGGTTGGAGTCCACAAGCGCAATCCGATATTACGAAATTAGGTGTTAATAATATTAATGGTATTTATGAAAGTTCTACCTCTTTTTGGAGAGTTAAAGATAAATCATCACCACATAATGTAGCCACTAGTACACAGAAAATCTTAGAGATTGCTAATCGAAAAGGCTATCAAACTACTTCTAAAAAAGAGAGTGTATTAAATTATGTAGCAGACCCTGTTACGTTAGATAGTGAAATGATAGCTACTACAGTTACTATACCATATTCTACCAGTAAT
>CATZDQ010000210.1 GCA_958417695.1 uncultured Clostridiaceae bacterium
ATACAGATTTTGTATAGGGGGGCTTAAGTTTATATAATACTAGTACTAGAAAAAAGAGGTAACATAATTTGACACGAAAGGGAAAATATGGTATAATAAAAAACGTGGTGTGAAAAAACGCCAGGAAGGATGTTGAATAAAAAATGAACCAAACTAGTAAAAGTGCGCTGAAAGTAAAACAAATTATTACCATATTTTCTATTTTCGTTATCTTAGCAACTAGCTTACCATTTTTCCTAAATAATCAATCAGAAAGCGTCGTTGCCAAACAAAGCGAACCAACAAAACAAACCGATACCATTGTAGAAGATTTACAAGGAAGTTTACCAACTATAGAAGTAGCTGATAACTATAAAAGGACGATAGAGCCAACTAGTCGTTATGGAAAAGAAAGAACGATAGTCAATACGAATACTACAGTACAAACAGAGAACACACAACCCATAACAATGCAAGTTGCAGAAGAACCAGCAGTATCTTATATTTCGATTGAAGAGATTACCATTTCTAAAAATATGGATTTAACCGTTAGGTGTGGTGTATCTAAGGCAGATTTTAAACAATTAATGAAAAGTTTAAAAGTAGATAGAAGCGGTTTCTTTTATAAAAATAGTGATATTTTTTATGATTTATGCGAGAAATACCAAATT
Organism: uncultured Clostridiaceae bacterium; assembly: GCA_958417695.1. Taxonomy (GTDB): domain Bacteria; phylum Bacillota; class Clostridia; order TANB77; family CAG-508; genus UMGS1663. Next base: position 651 of record CATZDQ010000210.1, read on the forward strand.
AATGAAATTTTCTTTTGTGGATTAATTGCAGCTGAATCAGGATGGAATATTGCTTCTAGTCATAGAAATACTCATAATTATATTAGTATGATGTCCAAAGGAAAATTAATTAAGTATGCTTCAGATAAGCAAGGTTTAGAAGCAGCGGCTAAATTATTACACAATAAATACTTAACCAAAGGTGGTTCTTGTTATAGTGGGAAAACTTTAGCAGGTGTACAAAAAAGATTTTGTCCTAATTCTTCTACTTGGGTTAACTTAGTATATGGATGTATGAAACAAGTTGTAAAATAAAGTAAGGGAAAGCATTTCAAAAGGATGCTTTCTTTTTATTGTAAAAGTGTAAAAAAGATAATGAAATGATAAAACTAAAAGTTATAAAAAAGACAAGACCCCTCATCTTGCGATAGAGGGGTTATTAAGATGTGAAAGCCAGATGTTCATAACAATGTAACAACATTGTAGAAATTACTCAGAAGATGAAGCAATGAGTGTTTGAATGGCATACAAGGTATTAGCATAATCTGTACAAGAAATGATAGAGTATCCTTTTGCAAAAAAATGTAAACCTTGGTATTCTCCGTATACACCAATTCTGATGGTTCTTCCAGAAATGTACGTAATTCTAAAATCCAAATCTTCCATTAATTCTTCCACTATACGAAGCATAGCGATAGAAGAACTTATATCGGTGAAACTAAGAAAAGAAATACGAGAAAGTGTAGATGGAAGAGATAGAAGGTCTTCTTCTCTAACAATTGGAATTGAAATGATAATATTTCCTAGCCAAACATCCATAATGATTCCTCCAGTAAATTATAAAAAGATTGAAAGCATTATACTACTATTTGACATAAAAAGCAAATGTTTAAATTGTAAAAAAAGTATTCTGAAAGAATGTTACTCTTTATGTCAAAAAAGAATTATACAAGTTGGTCAAAATGTAGAAAAAACTATTGTAACTGCTAAACAATGCTGGTATAATGGCATAAAAGAAAAAGCGTTAATACGCTAAAGTAAGGAAAGGGGAACAAAATGGGACTTAGTATTAAAGAAGTATGCAAAAGCTATGGAGATAAAAGAGTAGTAGACCACATTAGTCTAGAGCTAAACAAACCTGGTGTATTTGGCTTGTTAGGAACTAATGGTGCTGGTAAAACAACAACGATACGTATGCTGTTAGGTATTCTAAAAAAGGATGAAGGTCAGATTACTTGGAATGGTAAAGAAGTGGAAAGAAAACATGTTAATTTTGGTTACCTACCAGAAGAAAGAGGCATTTATCCTAAGACAAAAATCAATGAACAATTATTATATTTTGCAAAATTAAAAGGAATGAAAGAAGAAGAGGCACAAAAATCTATTGATTATTGGATGGAACGTTTAGAAATAGAAAGCTATAAAGAAATGAGCGCAGAAAAACTTTCTAAAGGAAATCAACAAAAAGTACAATTTATCACGGCGATTGTACATAATCCAGAGTTAATTGTATTAGATGAGCCATTTAGTGGGCTAGACCCAGTTAATACAGAACTATTAAGAAATGTTATTTTAGAGTTAGTAAAAGCAGGAAAATATATTATTATGTCTGCTCACCAAATGAGTGTTGTAGAGGAATTCTGTACCGATATTTTGATTTTAAATAAAGGAAAGACGGTTTTACAAGGAAATCTAAAACAAATAAAAGATACTTACCAGGCTAATAAGTTAGAAATCAATGCAGAAGGACCTGTAGAAGAAATCGTTAAACAAGAAGGACTTTCTATCTATTATGCAAAAGATGATTTTTATGAAGTAAACATTTCAAATGAAAATGAGGCACATCATTTGTTCCAAATATTAGCACAAAAAGAAATACCAGTGACTAGATTTGAAATTAAAAAGCCAAGTTTACACGATATTTTCATAGAAAAGGTAGGTGAATAATATGAGAGATTTATGGATAGTTGCTTCTTATACCTTTAAAGATTTAGTAAAAAGAAAATCATTTATCATCTCGAATTTGATTATTTTAATCATTATGCTAATAGCCTTTAATATTCCTAACATTATGAATGCTATAAAAGGAGAAGATAGTTCTTTTGGGCAGACAAAAATAGTGCTAATAGATGAAGAAAATCTTTTTGAAGGTAGCCTAGAAAGT
>CATZDQ010000211.1 GCA_958417695.1 uncultured Clostridiaceae bacterium
TAGACGCTGATACTGTAAACGACGCTACCGCATTTCTGGAAACATTCTTTAAGCTCTATCCAACAGCCACAGAAAAGGAACTTGCTTACTATGTATCGGGAAATGTGATTGAACCTATCGGCAGGGACTATCTTTATTCTGAACTGGTAAACCCTATCTTTACAAAGGACGGGGACAATGTGAAAGTCAAGGTAGGCGTGAAATTCCTTGATAATCAGACAAAGGCGACGCAGATATCGCAGTATGAACTTGTGCTACATAAGGATAGTAACTGGAAGATTGTAGGATAAATTATATAGCGTGCATTTCCTAAATGAGATTTGCACGCTTCACTTTCTGTACAAACACCATATAACACTTGACAACAGCGTTACTCTGTTATATACTGTTTATACAGAAAGGAGCTGTGAGATGAAAATTATTATAAACCATTCTTCAATGATACCTATTTACGAGCAAATAGTAGAACAAGTTAAAGCTTTAATTCGGAATGGAAAATTAAAAGAAAATGATAATCTTCCGTCTGTTCGTTCTCTTGCAAAAGAATTAAAAATAAGTGCTCTAACTGTGAAAAAAGCATATGATAGCTTGGAAAACGAGGGGTTTACGGTAACAATTCATGGAAAAGGAACATATGTTACTGCTACAAATACAGAGCTTTTATTAGAGGAACAGAAAAAGGAATTAGAAAGTGATTTAGAACGAGTTATTCAAAAAGGCAGATGTTACGGTATCAGTGATGAAGATATAAAAAAACTATTTGAGTTAATTTTGGAGGGTTAGATATGTTAAAAATTGAGCATTTGAAAAAAAGTTATGAAAACTTTTCGCTTGATTGTTCTCTTGAAGTAAAGAAAGGTCATGTAACTGGTTTGATTGGTCAAAATGGTGCAGGAAAAAGCACAACATTTAAAGCTATTTTAGGGCTAATTTCCTTTGATAGTGGAACTATCAATATTCTTGGAAAGTCATTACAAGATTTTACTGCAAAAGACAAGCAAGATTTGGGAGTAGTTCTTTCGGACTCTGGCTTTAGTGGATATTTAACAATCAATGATATTATTCCTATTATTGATAATTTATATCAAAATTTTGATAAATCATTTTTTATAGAACAAGTTAAAAAGTTTCAGCTTCCACGAAATAAAAGAATAAAAGATTTTTCAACTGGTATGAAAGCGAAAGTAAAAGTCTTAGTTGCTGTTTCACACAATGCAAAGTTGTTAATTCTTGATGAACCAACGGCGGGATTAGATGTAATAGCTAGAGATGAATTGTTAGAAATGCTAAGAGATTTTATAGAAAAAGACGAAGAACGCTCTATTTTAATTAGTTCTCACATTTCCAGTGATTTAGAAACTTTATGTGATGACCTTTATATGATACATCAAGGAAAAGTAATTATGCACGAAGATACTGATGTTTTACTAAGCGATTATGCACTACTTAAAGTTGATGAAGAAGAATATTCCAAATTAGATAGACAATATATTTTACGTACAAAAAAAGAAAGCTATGGATATAGTTGTTTAACTAATCAAAAACAATATTATGCTGAAAATTATCCTCAAATGGCGATTGAAAAAGGAAATATAGACGAAGTAATAACAATGATGATTAGAGGTGTTGAATAATGAAAGGTTTATTGATTAAAGATTTTAAATTGCTGAAAGGACAGAAAAACTTCTTTATGACTATTACTGCTATATCTATAATAATGATAATAGTATCTCCGGGGACTTCGTTTCCGATTGGTTTCTTAGGTTTTGTGGGGGCATTATTCTCATTGAGTTCAATTAGCTATGATGAATTTGATAATGGAAATGCTTTTTTATTTTCTTTACCGATAACACGAAAAGATTATGTACTGGAAAAATATATTTTTGGATTGATTTCAGGAATAATGTTTTTGTTGTTGGGAACTGTTATTAGTTTAGTTGTTATTGGTATTACAAAAACAGGCAGTTTTAATGAAATTTTTTTAACAGCAGGTTCTTTATTTCCTACTATTTTATTGATTTTATCAATCATGCTTCCTTTTATCTTGAAATTTGGTGGAGAAAAAGGAAGAATTGCTATCATAGGTGTAATGGGATTTATATTTGTTATAGGACTGCTTCTTATAAAAACTACTGAATATTTAGGAATAGATTTATATGTCTTAATAAATAAATTACCTAAATTTGAACCACTAGTATATATAATATTATTTTTATTGCTTTCAGTTGTTATTTTAGGTATCTCCTATCTTATTAGCTTAACAATACTAAAGAAAAAAGAGTTTTAGAAAAGAGAGGTGTGCTTATGGACTTGACTATTTTGGTAGTAGGATTGATATTGGGCGTTGGTATTCCTTTAAGAAATAAGGCAATCAAAAAGCGTAGAGAAAATATGAAAGAGAAAGGAAATGAGGAAAAATGAAAAAATATGAATATTTAGAAATTGATTATACTGCGAAAGGTGTTGTGTTCCTTTGCACCGATAAACATAAGGAAGTTATAAATAGCTATGCAGAAAATGGGTATCGCTATGTTGGTTTTATACCTACAGAAATTGACGCAAAAGGTTGTATGCGAAAGATTGATTTAATTTTTGAAAAAGAAGATTAACTCATTTTAGGGAGTTGGTTCGAATGATAGGGTTAAAAAAACGAGATATTAAAAAAGCATTAAAGGCTGGTGCAAAGGCTGGCGGTATGTCATTAGCTGATGTACGGGAAAATATTGAAGCAACGATTGATGAAGCTATGAATAGCACCGACCCAGAGGTGCAGGCAAATTTCAAAA
>CATZDQ010000212.1 GCA_958417695.1 uncultured Clostridiaceae bacterium
AGCTTATATGAAACAGGCTTTTCAAATACCTATTTATGCATCGAGTATGTTATTTGTTCTGATTTGTTATTTGGTATTTCAAAAAAATATACAGGGCATTATGAAAGTAAATAATTGGTTAATTCCTTTATTAATCCTTTTTGTGCTCTATTTAGGACTGAAAAATATACCTTATATATTGTCTTTTTCTATACAAGATAATGTGCCAATGAAACAAACTGGCTGGCTTATTTATGGTATTTTATATGCTAGTTATAATAGTATTTTATTAATTCCTGTTTTAACAAGTCTAGCTAAATATGTAAAAGGAAGTAAAGCCATAAGAAAAGTAGGTATCCTTAGTGGTATAATTTTATTCCTGTTAGCGATTTTAGTTTATGGTATTTTACTAAGAGGAACGTACTATACACAAGAACTAGAATTACCTATGATAGAAATTGTAAAACAATTTGGTAGTATCTTTTCTAAATTATATGGTATCGTCATTGTAGTATCTATTTTTACATCAGCGTTTTCTACTGGCTATAGCTTTTTAGAAAATGTTAGTAAAACGAAAAAGAGTTATCAGCTATATCTATTAGCCGTATGTCTATCTGGGATATTAGTAGCACATTTAGGTTTTTCTACTCTGGTACAAATTTTGTATCCGATTTTTGGATTATTGGGTTGTATCCAAATTTATTGGATAATGAGGAGAAGATTTAATTTTAGAAAAGTAGGAAGAAGTATTGAAAAAAAAGCGAAAAACTGATATAAAAGAGGTAAAATATAAAAGAAAAACAGGAGATACAGATGAAAATTATTGGAATAGAAGACCAAGATGAAAAGACAAAAAAAGTGAATAGAAAAAAGATTATTATAGCTAGTATGATAAGTGTAATTGTGATAGCGCTAATCGTAGTAATCTGTTTGTATGTTGCCAATAAACCATTTAGAGACTTTTTAGACAAGTATGTATTTATGAAAAATGTTTCTGAAAATAATCTAGCTTCTATAGCAATTGAAGAAGCAGATACAGATAATGTATTTGCTTATGATAAATATATAACGGTATTAAAAAATAATATATTAACCGGTTACAATTCTTCTGGAAAAGAAGAATATACATTAGATGTGGAAATTAGTAATGCTATTACAGATGCAAATGGAAAATTCTTTCTAATAGGAGAAAAAGACAAACAAAAGCTATATTTGATAGCTGGTAATCGAAAGGTATGGGAAACACAAGTAGAAGGAAATCTTTCTCGTATTTGTGTCAATAAAAATGGATATGTAGCGGTTATTCTTTCAGGTACCACCTATAAATCGGTTATTCAAATTTTTGATGCAACAGGAAAAGAGATGTTTAAAACATATTTATCCAATTCTATTGCAATGGATGTGGATATTTCTTCAGATAATCGTTATGTTAGTTTTGTAGAAGTTAGTACTAATGGAACTTTGTTACAGTCTAAAATAAAAACAATATCTATTGAAAAAGCAAAAGAAACACCAAGTGAAGCTTTTGTATATACTTCAGAAACACAAAATAATAAATTACCATTGGATATGAAATATCAGGAACAAAATCGTTTGGTTTGTTTATATGATGATAATATCCAAGTAATACAAGATAATCAGCAAGAAGAATTGGTTAGTTTAAGTGAAGAAAATAAAAAAATTAATTATGCAGATATTTCTTTATCAAATTATGCGGTTAGAGTTATTGAAAAAGCAAGTCTTCTTAATACCGAAGATACCGTAGAAATTATACAAGTAGGTAGTAAAAAAACCAATATTTATACATTAGAAGGAGCCACTAGGGAATTAAATTGTTATGGAAATACGATTGCACTTAATTTGGGCTCTGAAGTGCATTTTATAGGAACAAATGGCTGGCTATTAAAAAAATACACCTCTAGCCAAGAGATGAAAAAAATGGTTATGTGTGATGAATGTGCAGGTATTGTATATAGAGATAAAATAGAAATTGTACATTTTTAATACAGAAGGGAGAAACACTATGTCCATTATAATAGATTTAGTTGTAGTTGGTATTTTCTTGTTATGTATATTCTTAGGATATAAAAGAGGTTTAGCTGGCTGTATCTTAAATATTCTTTCCTTTGTATTGGCTATTATTATTGCGGCTGTTTTATATAAGCCAGTAACGAATTATATCATTGACCATACACAAGTCGATGAAAATATAGAACAATCTATTGTTCAAATGTTAGAGGGAAAAGTAGATGAAGAGGGAAATATAAAATCGGAAGAAACTAATTTGCCTAAAGATATGGTTAGTTACATAAATAATGCTGTTACAGATTCTGTAAATGACATGAAAAATAGTGCAATTGAGGCTTCTGCAAAAGAAATTACAAAAACAATTATATCCGCAGCTGCTGCTATATTGGTATTTGTATTGGCTAAAATAATTTTATTAGTGGTTAAAATATTGACAAAGTTTGTAACAGATATACCAATTATTAAACAAGTTAATGAGCTAGGAGGCATTTTATATGGGGTTTTAGAAGCCCTACTAATTATATGGATTTTATTAGCTATTCTTTCTCTGATAGCCCCTATGGTCGAACAAACCGGAATAGTGATAGCTATTAATAAATCTGTAATAGGAAATTTACTATATCAAAATAACATATTATTAAAAATTGTTTTTAAATAATTAGTAAAATGGTTGCTATTCAAAGCAATATTTGTTATACTTTTAGACAAAAGGAAAAATAGGAGTGGTCTATTTGGAAAAAGGTAAACAAAATAAAAAAAGAAGTGCTAAGAAATCT
>CATZDQ010000213.1 GCA_958417695.1 uncultured Clostridiaceae bacterium
TATTTATCTTTTATTATTTATCTTTTTATTATTTATTTATCTTTTAATTAATTATTTATATTTTATTTATTATTTATATTTAATTAATTATTTATATTTAATTAATTGTTTATCTTTTATTATTTATTAAAAAATTATATTAAGTTGCCATATTATTTTTTTATATTTATTTAATATTTATTTTCGATTAATCTCCTAATTCTCTTATGCTTATTTCCGATAGCTTTGGTTCTTTTTTGCTTATTTCTATCAAAAATAAATAATCCATATAATCACCTTTTTACACAAAAAAATGATATAAAGCAAAATACTTTATATCATCTGGCGGAGATTGAGGGATTTGAACCCTCGCGGCCACTTACGCAACCCTAACGGTTTAGCAAACCGTCCCCTTCAACCACTTGGGTAAATCTCCAAATTGTTAAAATAATTCTTATATATAAAAATGGCGGAGAGGGTGGGATTCGAACCCACGGTAGGCTACAAACCTACGCCAATTTTCAAGACTGGTGCCATAAACCAACTCGACCACCTCTCCACATGGTTGTCAGTAGAAACTGACAATACTTATATTAACACATTTCTAACTTATTTGTCAATACCATTTTTTCCACTTTTCTGCCATTTATTCATTTTTTATTGCCTTTTGAATAGATTGTTTCTCTTCTTCTGATAATGTGTATATTGATTTTCCATTTACTATTGGTTTTGCATAAATATTAGACATATCACGGGCATATATACCATTTAGCACAATCCCATTATATTCTTCATCTAATAATGCTACAGCAAAGCTTAAATCACTTCCTGTGTCTTTAAACGCATTATATCTAACCAATCCCACTCTTTGAATACAACTATCTAATTTCTTGTCTATTTTTGTACAATAATTCTCAATCTGTTTATTTTCTCGTGCAACATTATCTACCGTTGTTATATATTCTTTTAGTAATTCTTCTACATTTTCGCCTTTTCCTAGTTTACTCATGAAATTTTTATAATTTCTTCTTAATTTAAAAAGTCTTATAGTATTTATAATATATAATATAAATAAAATAATTACACCAATACCTAAAAAACAAATGAAGCCATCCGTTTTTAAAAATTCTAACATATATGTTCCTTTCTTTACCTTATCCTTTATTTATCAATTCTAAAATTCTTTCTAAATCATCATTTGAAGAATATTTAATAATAATCTTTCCACTTTTTACACCTGCATCTAGCTTTACTTTCGTTCCAAAAAAGCCTTGGAATCTATCTTCTATGTCTTTATAAATAGCTTCATACTTTTTTCTATCTTCTTTTGAATTTTTCTTAACATTCTTATTATTTTTTACTTTTCTTTCAATATCTCTAACACTCTCACCAGTTTCTATGATTCTTAAAGCCATTTGATATTGTTTATCCGGGTCTTCTATTCCTAATAAAGACCTACAATGTCCCTCTGTTAGTTTTCCTTCCATAGCTAAATCTATTACTCTTTGGTCTAAATTTAAAATACGCAAACAATTTGTTACTGTACTTCTATTCATTCCCATAATATCTGCTAACTCTTGTTGTTTTAATCCATATTCATCAATTAATTGTCTAAAACCTCTTGCTTTTTCAATTGGATTTAAATCTTCTCTTTGAATATTTTCTATCAAAGCAATTTCTCTATTTCTTCTTTCATCTTCATTTCTAACGATACATGGCATTTCTGTCAAACCTGCTTTTTTAGAAGCTCTCCATCTTCTTTCCCCAGCAACAATTTCATAGTATCCTTCTCTTTTAGTAACAATAATTGGTTGTATAACGCCATAAATCTTAATAGATTCTGCTAATTCTTCAATAGACTCTTCATCAAATTTTCTTCTTGGTTGGCTACGATTTGGTTCTATCTCAATAATCTTTATTTTCTCAATAACCTCGCCTTCTTTTTTTTCTTCTTTCTTTATATCCTCTACTATAGTCGTATCTCCAAATAAGGCTTCTAGCCCCTTACCTAAACCTGTATTCTTTGCCATTTTTATATCTCCTTTCTATTCCTTCATATGTTTTGCTTTTTGCTCTTCTTCTATCTTTTTCATAAATTCTTTTGCAAACTTCTCATAAGACTTAGCACCTTTTGACCTAGCATCATAAATAGTAATAGGCAGACCATAACTTGGTGCTTCACTTAATTTTACATTTCTAGGAATCACTGTCTTATATACTTTATTCTCAAAGTATCTATTAACTTCCTTTACAACTTGGTTTGACAAGTTTGTCCTAATGTCAAACATAGTTAATAAAGCCCCTTCTACTACTAGCTCTGGATTTAAATGTTTTTTAACTAAATTAATGGTATTTAATAATTGTCCTAATCCTTCTAATGCGTAATATTCGCATTGTACAGGAATTAACACACTATCTGAAGCTGTAAAAGCATTTAAAGTAACTAAGCCTAAAGAAGGAGGACAATCTATTATTACATAATCATATTTGTCTTTTACGCAATCTAATTTTTCTTTTAACCTATGTTCTCTTGACATCACCGATACGAGTTCTACTTCAGCCCCCGCTAAATTCATATTAGATGGACAAACCTCTAAATTTTTTATCATGGTAGGTTGTAATGTATTTTCTATTTCCACATCATTAATAATTACATCATACACAGAAAAATTTACATCTTTATCAATACCCAATCCACTTGTAGCATTCCCTTGTGGGTCAGTATCTATCATTAAAACTTTTTTTCCTTTTTTAGCAAGTATAGTGCTTAAATT
>CATZDQ010000214.1 GCA_958417695.1 uncultured Clostridiaceae bacterium
ATAAGTAGAAGAATTACTTGATAGAAAAGGTAATTCTTTTATGGTAGATAGGAACCTACTAGATGGGAATTTGCATAGGATATGGTGAGGTGATAAAATTTGGAATCCATATCTTTAGAAGATAAAGTAAATCAATATAAAACCATTCCTTATCCTAGTATTTCGAATCTACGACCCAATACTACGTATGCAACACTATTATATGATGATTTTTCCGGAAATCTAGGGGAATTAAGTGCAGTTTTACAGTATGTCTATGAACATATACAGTTTGTAAATTATGCAGAGATTAGTAAAGTGATGTTATCTATTGCAATTCAAGAAATGAGGCACTTGGATTTAGTAGGAAATTTAATTAAAACATTGGGACGTCAGCCTACCTTTATTAGCTCTATGGGAGAAACTTGGAGTGCAAAGGATATTCGTTATAAAACAGGTAATTTACAAGAAACCATGACATATAATATACAGACAGAAAAAGCAGCTATTGCTGGTTATAAGAAAGCAATTGGCTATACGAAGAATAGAGATATACAAAAATTGTTTGATAGAATTATTTTAGATGAAGAAAATCATATTTCGATTTTTCAAGCAATAATACAAAAAAATGGGGTACATTGAAACTGATCCTTTTTAATTTTGGGTTCTTTGCCAATAGTTGGGGTGGAAAACTTTTAAAGTTTTCTGCCTCAGCTTTTTTAATATATTTTAAGAATTTATTTAAAAACTAGAAAAAAGATGTAGTTTATGGTATATTGTAAACAAAATAATTAAAGAGTAAGGAATTAAAATTATGAAATCATATGGATTTTTTCAAGCATTTAAAGATTTATTTAAATATTCTAAAGAAAATAGAAAACAATATGTATTAGGAACTTTATTTATGTTATTTTTTGTTATAACATCTATGATATATACAACAAAGTATTCAAATTTAATAGCAAGTATCATGAGTATGAAATTAGATGTAGCTTTTAAATTAGTTTTTATTTGTGGGATTTGGAGGATTATTTCCATTACCTTTTGTCATAATCAATGGAGAAGGATTGTTATAGATGCTGAAAAACAAGTAGTATCTAATATACAAAAGAAGATTTATAAAAAAATATTGTCCCTATCAATGACCACTTTTAATCATATAGAATCTGGTAAATTGTTAACCACAATGAAAGCAACTGAAAGTGGAATGATAACGACGATTACATCTTTACTTTTAGAAAGTGCATATGTAGCTACTTCTTTTGTTATGTTGGTGATTATCTATTTTATAGATTATAAAATTGGTTTGGGAGTAACACTAATTTCTGCTATTAGCTTATATCTATTTAAAGTGCAATTGAATAAATCAAAAAATTATTTAGATGAAGAATTTATAAATACAGATGAATATACTACTTTAGTAAATGAAACGGTTAAAGGAATGAAAGAAATAAAAACATTAAATATTAAAAATAAATTGACTAAAATATTTAGTAAGTATATTTATAATTTATCGGGTGTCAGAAAAAGAAGGAGATTGCTAAATAAAAATGTAAATACTATAAAGTGGACTATTAGAATTATTGGAGATACTATAATATTATTATATATTATTTCAAAAGTACAAGCAGGGGTATTTTCTGTGGAAACTGCCATGCTGATAATTACTTATATGACTAATGTAGTAGATGATGTATTTCATAGAATTATTGAACATGACTTTGGAATATCGGAGTTTACGGCTAATATGAAAAGAATTAGGGAGATATTAGAAAATGGTAATTTAGAAGAAGAAAAGTTTGGTACAGAAAATTATAATCATATAACGGGAAGTATAGAATTTCAAAATATATATTTTAAATATGATAATTCCAAAAAAGAAATCTTAGAAAATATTAGTTTTAAGGTGGAACCATATACAAAAACTGCAATTGTAGGAGAAAGTGGCGTTGGGAAAAGTACAATATTTAAGCTTTTATTAAAAGAGTATGATAATTACAAAGGCATTATAAAATTTGATGATAAGGATATTAAACAATTTAATGAAGAAAGTTTTAGAAATTCTATATCTATAGTTAATCAAGAACCAATATTATTTAATATGTCTATAAAAGAAAATTTGTTGATTGTTAATGAAAAGGCTACACAAGAAGATATAGAAAATGCTTGTAGATTAGCTAACATTGATGAATTCATAAATAAATTGCCAAATCAATATGATGAATTGATTCATGAAAATAATAATAATATTTCAGTAGGTCAAAAACAAAGAATTGCAATTGCAAGAGCAATATTAAGAGATACCCCTATTATATTGTTTGATGAAGCAACAAGTGCTTTAGATAATTATAGTAAACGTGAAATTGAAAAAACAATTGATAAGCTATCTAAATCGAAGACTGTAATTCTAATAGCACATTCATTAGAATTAGTACAAGACTTTGATAAAATTATCATGATAAAGGATGGAAAAATTATAGAAGAAGGTAAACATGAAGATTTACTAAGAAAACATGGAAAATACTTTGAGTTAGCAAATATAATGTGATTTTTTTAGGATTTTAATAGGATACTTAAAAATTGGTTACAAAATAAGAGTTAATAGTAAAACTAGAATAATACTTTTACAGTAGATTTTACGAAAACGTGGCTTTAGAGATATAAAAGATAAAGTAATGAATTAAGAAAAATCAGGCGTTTGCTTTTAAAATTAAAGAGTGTAAAGATTTATTGTGATGATAGGGAAAA
>CATZDQ010000215.1 GCA_958417695.1 uncultured Clostridiaceae bacterium
CGAAGAAAATGAAATTTTTATTTACTTTTTTAGGTATTTCTTATACAATAAAATAAGTAGAAGATAATAATTATAGATAGAAAAGGAGAAAAAAATGTTAAAAGCTTTAGAGGCGTGTGAAGTATGTCCACATGCATGTAAAATAAATAGAAATCGTAGGCAGAAGGGAAGATGTCGTTGTGATGATAAGATATTACTTGCATTAGCCTCTATCCATCATTTTGAAGAACCATGTATTAGTGGAGAGAACGGTTCTGGAACTGTCTTTTTTTCTAATTGTAATTTAAGTTGTCAATTTTGTCAGAATTATCAAATTAGTCAATTAGGAAAAGGAAATCCTGTTACAATTAAGCAATTAGCAGATATTTTTATCAAGCAGCAGGAAGATAAAGCAGAAAATATTAATTTAGTGACCCCAACGATGTATGCGTTTCAGATTATAGAAGCTATTAAAATGGCTAGGAAAAATGGACTACATATACCTATTATTTATAATTCCAATGGATATGAGTCCATAGAAACATTAAAAGCACTAGATGGTTATATAGATGTTTATTTACCGGATTTTAAGTATTATAGAAATGATATGGCTAAGAAGTATTCTGGCATTGACCATTATTTTGAAATCGCAACTGCTGCTATTGGTGAAATGCAAAGACAGGTAGGAAAGCCTGTTTTTGATGAAAAAGGGATGATTCAGAAGGGAGTGATTATTAGACATTTGGTACTACCAAATCACATACAAAACAGTAAATTAGTCTTAAAATGGATTAAAGAAAATATGGAGGAGGGTACTTATGTTAGTGTTATGGCACAATATTTTCCAACTTATCATGCAAAAGAAGACCCTTTATTAAATAGAAAGTTGACCAAAAAAGAATATGCACAAATAGAGCAATATTTATATTTGTTGGACTTGGAAAATGGGTATATACAAGACTTGGGAGAACATGAAGAAGAGTATGTACCCGACTTCTAAAAGGAAGATAAAAAGTTTTATGTAATATCCTTTACAAGGATTTTTGCTTGTGATATGATGCCTTTATAAATTAAGAAATAAGGGGGCTAATCTATGACACAAGCAGATAAATGTTTTATTGAAACTTGCAAAGAAATTATAGGAAAAGGTTATTCTTCAGAAGGTACCGGCGTTCGAACTAGATGGGAAGATGGACAAGAAGCAAATTACATTTCTTTAGTAGGTGTTACAAATCATTATGATGTAGAAAAAGAATTTCCTATGATTACCTTACGTAATAATACAGCAACTGTAAAAAGAGCAATTGATGAAATTTTATGGATATGGCAAAAGAAATCTAATAATGTGCATGACTTAAATTCTCATATATGGGACCAATGGGCAGATGAAGATGGCAGTATAGGAAAAGCTTATGGTTATCAAATGGCCAAAAAGTATCAGTTTAAAACAAAAGAAGGCATTCTAGAAATGGACCAGGTGGATTATGTGCTATATTTATTAAAACATGACCCAGCAAGTCGTCGTATTATGACAAATCTATTTAATCATGAAGAATTAAAAGATATGAATTTAGAACCATGTGCCTATGGCACACAATGGTTAGTAAAAAATGGAAAGTTACATCTAATATTAAATCAACGTTCTCAAGATATGCTAGCGGCTAATGGATGGAACATTATGCAATATGCAGCACTATTATGCATGTTTGCACAATGCAGCGGATTAGGAATAGGAACCATTACGCATAATATAGGAGATTGCCATATTTATGATAGACACATTCCATTAGTACAAAAACTAATAGAAGCAGAGCCAATAGAGGTAACACCAAAACTAATCATACACAATCCAACCACCAATTTCTATGACTTCAAAGTAGAAGATTTCGAAATTGTAGGATATGATTATAATAAAGAAATAAAACTAGGAAAAATTCCAGTAGCTATATAAAAGAGAAGGGAGATAAAAATGTTAAGTATAATAGTAGCAGTTGCCAATAAACAAGTTATTGGAAAAGATAATCAGTTAATTTGGCATCTACCAGAAGATTTAAAGAGATTTAAAAATTTAACGACAGGACACACCATCATTATGGGAAGAAAAACGTTTGAATCAATAGGTCGTATATTACCCAACCGTAAGCATGTCATTCTATGCAATGACGCACAATTAAACATACAAGATGAAAATGTAGAAATTTTAGAAGATATTGATTTATTAAAACCATATATAGAATCACAAGAAGAATACTTTGTCATAGGAGGAGCAACCATCTACAAATTACTAATGCCTTATACCCAAAAAATGTATATAACCAAAATACACGAAGACTTTGAAGGAGATGTCTATTTTCCAGAAATCAAGGAGCAAGAATGGAAAATTATACAAACAGAGAAAGGATTAAAAGACAACAAAAATCCATATGATTATGAATATATAACTTACGAAAGAAAATAGAAAAAAAGAAAATGATTCATAGAAAATGATTATAGGAAGTAAAAGCTAAAAAATAAAAAATGGAAAAAATGGAAAAAATCGAAAAAGATAAACCAGAAAGGATACAAAAAATAAAAGTATCCTTTTCATTTTTTTATATATTTTCAAATGTGTCCCCTTGGACAAAATTGTCCATATGTACCTGGTCCCAATGGACATTTTTTGATAAAAGTATTGACAAATTTATAAAAATGGTGTAAAGTATATTAGCATTACAAAAGAGGTGGTAATTATGGAAAAGAATGTAA
>CATZDQ010000216.1 GCA_958417695.1 uncultured Clostridiaceae bacterium
CTGCTTCAAATTTGGCTACCCATATTCCTGTTAATTCTTTATCCCATCCACCATTTCTATAGCCAATAGAGGTTTCATCAGTAAATGCTGGGTGTACAGTATATCCAACACTAGTATCTACTAATTCTTCCTCACTAATACTTCTCTTGGCTGTTTGAATCTTTCCATTTTCATCATAATAATTGTCTGTCGTTCCTATTAAAAACTTGATATCAAATTTCTTATCTGTTTTGTTTACTCTGTAGGCATATCTTGGTATCCATACCCACATGCTACCATCTTCTGTTTGGCTATTTGCCCACTTTTTGCTATTGTAATCATACCAATCAGTGTCATTAACACTACTGTCTCTAACTTCCCCTTTGGTACTTTCATTAGGTTCTGTAAATTTTATGGCTTTCATTCCTGTTGTTAAACATGGCTTATTGACTCCTTTTTCTACTATATAGGTTTGTCCTAAGGCTTCATCTATTTGTTGTTCTAAACTAGCTAAACCACCCAATTCATCTCTTTTTCCTTGTTCAGTGTCCTCTTTTGCTCTTTGCGCTTGTGTAATAATACCATTTTCTCCAACTAACGCATTAATGGCTACACCTGCTAAAATAATTAACACGATAATCGTAATCACTAACGCAATTAGCGTAACACCTTTTTGTTTTTGCTTCATCTTTTCACTTCTCCTTTGTTACTTTTTCTTTTACTATTATTTACCACTTTCATAGAAATATACAATAATCAGTAGTTATCTTTCTTTTATATTTCCATTTATTGTATATTAGGTAAATTATACTAATATATGCTATTAGCATAATTATATTTATGCTTTTAACTTTTGTCAACTTCTTTTTCAAATTCTTTAAGATTCCCCTTTCTCAACTTTTTATTTCATTCCTTTTACTTCATTCTCTATTTAAAAAATAAGAATTCTATACAAATAGATACTATTTGATAATTAAGCTGAAAGTTCACCATTTTTCTATTGATTTTTACTATCTTTTACGATAAAATAGGATAAAATAAAGCGATGGTGAAAAAAGAATGGATAATAAGAAGAAAAATACTTCTAAGAAAGCTAGTAAGTCTTCTACTAAAAATACTAAGAATAGAAACACCTCAAAAGTGTCGAATGTAAAACAACCTATGAAAAAAAATCAAACAACAACCAGACAAAATATGCATAAAACCAAAGAAAATCTTACTTTGCTTTCAAAAGAAAAAAATAAAAAGGATACTAAATCACAAAATATAAGTGATAAACCCGTACCTAGTAAAAAGCTATTAAAAGCTTTAGTCATTGCTAGTATTATTTTAGTATGCCTAATTGGTCGTATAGGCTTTCTACAATTTGTACAAGGTTCAGAATTAAAAGAGCTAGCCAATAGGCAACAAACCACAAACCGTATTATCAATGCCAAAAGAGGTACGATTTATGATTCAACTGGCAAAGCACTAGCCACTAGTGCACGTGTAGATACGGTTACGATTAATCCAGAACGAATTAAAGAAGACAACAAAGAAATGGTAGCTAAGGCATTCTCTGATATTTTTACCTTAGACTATAATGAAACCCTAGAAAAAGTAAAAAGCACCAATTCTATAGAAACCATTGTTAAAAAAGTAGAACAAGATAAAATTGATGAACTAAAAGCTTGGATGAAAGCCAATAAAATGTATTCTGGTATTAACATCGATGAAGATGTTAAAAGATATTATCCATACGGTAATTTAGCATCCAGTCTTATCGGTTTTTGTGGTACGGATAATCAGGGGCTAGAAGGATTAGAATTAAAATGGGATAATTTACTTACTGGTGTTCCAGGTAAAATCATTACTACTAAAGATGCTGTAGAAGAATTCATTCCAGATAAAAACGAAACCTATATAGCTGCTCAAAATGGAAGTAACTTAACCCTTTCTTTAGATGTTAACATCCAATCCATTGTAGAAAAATATTTAAAACAAGCTGTTATAGAAAATGACTGTAAACGTGGAGGAACCGCGATTGTAATGAAACCATCTACTGGTGATATATTAGCTATGGCTACCTATCCAGACTATGACTTAAACAATCCCTACCAACCAAATGACTCCATGAAAGCTACTTGGGACACCTTATCTAGTAGCGAAAAAAGTAATTCTCTATATAAAATGTGGAGAAACCGTTGCGTAGCAGATACTTATGAACCAGGTTCTACCTTTAAAATTATTACTGCTTCTGTTGGATTAGAAGAAGGAGTTGTTTCAACAGACACAGCTAATGATTTTTACTGTCCTGGATATGAATTAGTATCTGGACAAAGAATTTATTGTTGGAAAACCTCTTCTCATGGAGCAGAATCTTTAAGACAAGCCTTAATGAATTCTTGTAACCCTTCTTTAATGCAACTTGGCAAAAGGATTGGTGCCCCTACGCTTTATAAATATTACGAAGCATTTGGGTTATTTAATAAAACTGGTATTGATACTGCCAGTGAAACCAGCAGTAATTTCTGGGATTTAGACAATGTCGGACCAATTGAACTTGCCACGATGTCTTTTGGACAGAGATTTACCATTACACCTATTCAACTAATTACTGCTGTATCTGCTATTGCTAATGACGGTGTCTTAATGCAACCACGCTTAGTAAAACAAATCGAAAATACAGATACCAATACCA
>CATZDQ010000217.1 GCA_958417695.1 uncultured Clostridiaceae bacterium
TATGCAATATGGTGAACAGGAAGTTTTAAAGAATATCTCATTTTGCATCAAAGAGGGAAATAAGGTAACAATTGCTGGGAAAACAGGTGTAGGAAAAACAACGCTAGTAAATGTTTTGATGCGTCTGTATCCAATTAGTAAAGGAAAAATTTATATTGGTGGAAAAGATATTGCAAAAGTAAGAATAGAAGATATTAGAAAAAACATTTCTTATATCTCTCAAACACCTTATATATTAGAAGATACTTTAAGAAATAATATTACTTTGGGAGAGACCGATATTACAGATAAGCAAATTAAAGAAGTGGCTATTCAAATAGGTTTTGATGCTGTTTTGGAGCATTTTACTAATGGATTAGAAGAAAAAATAGAGAAGAACAAACTATCTTATGGGCAACTACAGATGATAGCTTTCCTTCGTGCAATTTTGCATAAAGCCAATATTTACATATTTGATGAGCCAACTTCAAATATGGATTTAAAAACCGAAGAGAGAATTCAAAAGTTAATGGATGCTATTACAAAAGAAAGTACTGTTATTATCATAGCACATCGAAAATCTACAATAGAAAATGCTGACAAAATAATATATTTAAAAGACGGAAAAGTAGATATGATAAAAAATAGAGATTTGGTAACGACATAAAAAGAATTTTAGTAAGCACATGATTGAGAAAAGTCATGTGTTTGTTGTTATTTATATTTTTTTACGAAACCTATCTAAAAAAAGAAAGATAAAGACCTCTATCTTACAAAAATCTTACAAGAAGTTTACCATTTCAATAAGACTTCTCTTAGAAACCTATTGTAGAATGTGGCTAGAGGTGGTAAAATGAATGTAAATTAGGGAGGAAAACAAAATGGCTAAAATACTAGTGGTAGAAGATGAAGAAAACATTTCTAAATTGATAGGAGATACATTAAGTTTAGGAAACTATGAAGTAGACTATGCCTTTGATGGGGAAGTTGCCTTAGATAAAATTAGAAGTCATGTTTACGATTTAATTTTATTAGATATCATGTTACCAAAATTAGATGGATTTGGTGTAATGGAATCGATTAAAGACAAAACACCAGTGATTTTCTTATCAGCCAAAAATGATGTGGCCAGTATTGTAAAAGGGTTAAAGAATGGTGGACAAGATTATATGACGAAACCATTTGAACCCTTAGAGTTGCTAGCTAGAATAGAATTAAGACTAGATAAGAAAAAAGAAGAAGAGCATTATAAACAGATTTGTATTCATAAAAAAGAAAGATTGGTATATCTACAAGGAAAAACTGTAGAATTAACCCCAAAGGAATATGAATTATTGGTATTGTTAGTGGAAAACGTAGATAAAGCGCTAACTAGAGATGAGATTTTAGATAAAGTTTGGAATATTAATGCAGAAATTGAAACTAGAACGGTGGATTACCATATTCAACAGTTAAGAAGAAAGCTAGACTTAAAAGAAGATATTATTACGGTTAATAAAGTAGGCTATCGCTTGAGAGGAGAAAATGCATGAAATTTAACCAAAAGATTTTTTTAATGTCTTTTGTTTTAGTAACGATTGCTATTTACGTTATTGGCTACTTTATGATACAAAATAGTTATAAAAGTAGTTTGGATGCACAAGTCCAAGAAAGTATTAATCAAATTAATCGAATTTATGATGAAATACAGTTAAATGGTGAAGTTGTTATTACAGACATTGGCAATCGTTATAGAAAGACAGATATCAAATTGGAGATTTCACAAACAGATAAAATCTTGTATAGTAATATGGTGGATTTACAAGAAGAAATAAAAAGTAAAGTGACACCTAATGAAGGACAAGTGAGTACCTATATAGAGAATCATATGTTATATGTTTGTTCAAGAACACAAATATATACCATTTTAATGAGAACAGATTTAACACCTATTTTTGAAGCTAGAGAAGAACAAATTGATTTCTTTATTAGAATTAGTACACTTTGCTCTTTGATTATTTCAGTTACACTCTATATAGGTGTTAGTATGATTACAAGGAAAATAAAAATTCTAAAACAGGCAGCCAATGAAATCCTAAAGGGAAATTATCATATAAAAGTAAAAAATTTGGGAAATGATGAATTTGGTACATTTGCAAAAACATTTAATGAAATGACTAGTTCTGTAAATGAGAATGTGAAGCGTATTACGAATATTTCTGAAAATAGAAAGAATTTTATAGGGGATTTAACCCATGAGATACGAACTCCTTTAACTTCAATTATTGGTTACTCTAGTCTGTTAAAAAGTGGTAAGGTGCAGGATAATAAAACGATTATAGATTATGCTAGAAGAATTAATGAAGAAGGAAATTATATGAAAAAGATGAGTGAGCAGTTAATGAATTTACTTTTGTTAGAAAATGGACAAGTGTGCTTAACAAAGATAAATTTATCTGAAACATTACTATCTATTTTAGAAGAACTTTCTTTAGCTTTTCCAAGCTTAGTCATTAAACACCAAATAGAACCCCATATATGGATTATGTCAGATGAGGTGTTGGTAAAATCATTGATACAAAATCTAGTAAAAAATGCTATGCAAGCTTATAGTGAAAATGAGCTACCAGAGTATTATGGAAAAATGATAAAGTAGTACCCACACTATCATTTTTCCATAAT
>CATZDQ010000218.1 GCA_958417695.1 uncultured Clostridiaceae bacterium
ACCCTACAAAAAGTTATTATTTTCAAATAGCTGGTAATGGTTCCAGTGTCAGCGGAAATATTTATTTTTAAAATAGACAAGCTAGTAAATTCTGAACTGGTTTTAATCATCTCTATTTTTTCTGAAATTAAATATGTACAATGTAAACAATAGGATACATAAGAAATATTCCAAAAAAAGAAATACAAATTGTACAATAAAGAAAAATAGTAAACACAGAAAAAAAGAGGAGAAAATATGAAGCTAGAAAAAGGAATTACTTTAGTAAGTTTAGTCATTACCATCATTATATTAGTAATTTTAGCGGGTATTAGTTTTAGTGTTACAATAGGAGAAGATGGTATTCTTACAAAGGCTAAACAAGCCAAACAAAATATAATGTTAGCAGGTGAAGCAGAAGCTATGCAATTAAACCAGTTATATTATGAACTAGAAACTGGTGGAGAAATGTCAGAAGATGAAGAATCTACAAAAAAGGACGAAATTATAGCCTTACTTCAAAAGCAAGTAGAAGAGTTAAAAAAACAGGTCATTAGCCTACAAACAGAAAATGCAGAACTAAAAAAACAAATAGAAGATTTAAATGTACAAATTAGTAATTTACAAAAAGAAATAGCCGATTTAAAAGCACAGATAGCTTCCAAAGATATAGAAATAGCTGCACTAAAGAAGCAAGTCAGTGAAAAAGAAGCTAAAATACAGGAATTGCAGAACCAATTAAATAATTTAAATTCCTTACTAGCACAGACCAATGCTACAGCAGATAAAATATTAGCAGGCTATAAAGCCTATAGCGGTGGAAAGCTAATAACAGGAACCATGGCTAATAGAGGTACTGTTAGTAGTAATTTAAATTGCGGACAAAATTATACGATACCAGCGGGTTATCATAATGGTTTAGGCAAAGTAACAGCCAGTAGTTTAGCAAGTCAGACACAAGCTACAGCAACGGCTGATAATTTATCTAAAGGTGTTACTGCCTGGGTAAATGGTGTAAAACTTATAGGCAATGGTAAAGACATAGAAAATAGTTACGAAAATGAAAAAGTCTATTTGTACAAAGCGGGAAATCCATACACAGACATTACAGGAGGCTGGAAATCTTTTGTAAATTATGGAACAGGGGGAACTGTAAAGTTCGAAAGCAATAAAATCATATTAGCAGGTAATACAGGTGGTAATAACCAGATAGCAATATCTACCAATCAAAAAATTAATAAATCAGGCTATAATTATTTTTGTGTAAAAACATTAACTGGTAAAGGATTTAATATGGGCTCTTGCCCTAATAATTCAGGGAATAATATTTTGCCAGTTGGCTATTATTATACATCTGTTAGTGGAGGAAATGATAATGGTATTGTTTTAAAATGTCCATTAAAAAGTGATTCTTATATTGTTATTAATGTTTTAAGCCAGACAATAGAAATAGAAGCAATATGGCTAGAAAAATAAAGAAATATTCATATAATAGAGTTGTTAAATTAATAAATAAAAGTTAGTAAAGTGTTAGAATGTCAGCCATTTAATTGATATACTAACACTTTATATTTTTTTTAAAGTGCCATAAAATTGACCAGTCAGACTAATAGAAAATAGACGAAAATTACGATATAAATAAAAAGACCAATACGATGTATTGAAAAAAGAGAAGTGAAAAATAAGGAGGAAGTCATGGAAAGAAGAGTAGTAGTAACAGGCTTAGGCGCCATTACCCCTATTGGAAATAATGTAAATGATTTTTGGAATGGAATAAAAGAAGGAAGTTGTGGAATAGAAGAAATTACAAAATTTGATGTTACAGAATATAAAGTAAAATTAGCAGCAGAAATAAAAGGATATAATCCAGATGACCATTTTGATAAGAAAACCTCTAAACGAATGGATCCTTTTTCACAATATGCGATTGTTGCTTCTAGAGAAGCTATGAAAGACGCAGGTATTACACCGGAAAATACAGATATGACAAGAGTTGCAGCTATCATCAGTTCAGGAATTGGTGGACTTACCACGATAGAAAAAGACAATCGAGCATTAGTAGAAAAAGGACCAGACAGAGTATCTCCTATGTATATTCCTATGTCTATTGTCAACATGGCAGCAGGAAACGTAGCCATTGACTTAGGTATCAAAGGAGAATCTATTTCTATTGTAACTGCCTGTGCAAGTGGAACACACTCTATAGGAGAAGCTTATAGAATGATAAAACATGGCTACCAAGAGGTTGCATTAGCAGGAGGAACAGAAAGTTCTATAACACCAACTGGTATAGCTGGATTTATGAACATAAAAGCACTAACACAACAAACAGATAAAACAAGAGCAAGTATCCCATTTGATAAGGAAAGAAGCGGTTTTGTCATGGGAGAAGGTGCAGGAATATTAGTACTAGAAGAATTAGAACACGCACAAAAAAGAGGTGCAAAAATCTATGCAGAAATAGTTGGCTATGGAGCAACTTCAGACGCTTACCACATCACATCACCAGCACCAGACGGAGAAGGTGCTGCAAGAGCTATGAAAAATGCTATGGAAGAAGCAGGTATAGAACCTAAGCAAGTAACTTATATCAATGC
>CATZDQ010000219.1 GCA_958417695.1 uncultured Clostridiaceae bacterium
CTATTTGTTGTTCTAAACTAGCTAAACCACCCAATTCATCTCTTTTTCCTTGTTCTGTATCTTCTTTTGCTCTTTGCGCTTGGGTTATAATACCATTTTCTCCTACTAATGCATTAATGGCCACACCTGCTAATATAATTAACACAATAATTGTAATCACCAATGCAATTAAAGTCACACCTTTTTCTTTCCATTTTTCCTGCATGTTTTTTCTCCCTTTCTTTTTCTTATGTTTTCCAATTTCTTTATTTTCATACTTTTCTTTTATAATTTTATATTACCTTTTGGTTAAAGTCAATATTTACATATCTTTAATTTATTATAATATTTCTTTTTTGTACTTTTTAATTTTATAGTCAACTCATTTGTTTACAAGTTTGCATAAAAAGGTAAATCAAAATCCGATTATTTCTAATTTCTTTTCAAAAAATATTTAATCTTTATTTTGCTACGTTCTTGATTTATTTTTACATTTTATATACAATAACTACATAAAAGAAATACTTAGGATAATTATTATTAAATTTATCAATCATAAAGGAGATTTTAAAAAATGGGAGAAAAAAAGAATGCACCAAAAAACAGAATTTATCCTGAAATTCATGTAAATAACTTTAGAGAATTTTTAGACAGTACCACTAGCCGTTTTGCAAACAGAATTGCTTTTAGCTATAAGAAAAATCCATCTGCTAAAAATCCAGAATACGTAAATGTTACCTTTCAAAAACATCATGAAGACGTAAAAGCTTTTTCAACTAAACTATTATCTATGGGACTACAAGGAAAACGTATTGCTCTAATTAGTCATAACAAATATCAGTGGCCGGTTAGTTACATGGCAATTAATACAGCTGATATGTTAACAGTTCCTTTAGATTATTTACTACCAGAAAATGAAATTGAAAATTTATTAATACGTAGTGGCGCAGAAGCGATTATCTTTGATGGTAAATTTTTATCTACCTTTGAATCCATTCAAAAGAAGGGAACTACTCAACTAAAATATTATATTTGTATGGACTTAGAGAAAAACCAAGAAAATATTCTATCTTTCTGGCAACTATTACAAGATGGATATGCTCTATTAGAAAATGGAGATACCGCTTACGAGCAAATCACTATCGATAGTGATAAAATGTCGATTTTACTATTTACCTCTGGCACTACCGATATTGCAAAAGCGGTAATGTTATCCCAAAGAAATATCTGCTCTAATGTTTCTGCTATGACTACTTTAATACGATATGAAGATGGAGACAAAGTTCTTTCCTTCTTACCATTACATCATACTTTTGAATGTACCGCTACTTATTTATTCTGCTTTTTTGTAGGATTTAATATTTGCTATTGTGATGGTTTAGCCCATATTGCTAAAAATATGAAAGAATATGGTATTAGTGGTTTAGTTTGTGTACCTGCTGTCCTAGACGTCATGTATCGTCAAATCCAAAAGACCATAAAATCAAAGGGACTTACAATTCCTTTTCATATACTTATGGCTATCTCAAATGTATTATTCTTCTTCCATATAGATGTTAGAAGAAAGTTCTTCAAGTCTGTTTTAGATGGTTTAGGAGGAAAGCTAAGGATTGTTATTTATGGTTCTGCCTCTGCCGATAAAAAGGTAGTAAAATTCTTTAATCATATTGGTGTAAAAATGTTACAAGGTTATGGTCTAACAGAAACTTCTCCTGTTATAGCTTGTGAAAGTGACCGTTATCAGAAAATAGGAAGTAGTGGTATGCCACTATTTTGTGAAACCGTTAAAATAGAAAATCCTGATGAAAATGGTGTCGGTGAAATTACTGTAAAAGGACCTAACGTTATGCTTGGCTACTATGAAAACACCAAAAAAACAAATGAAGTATTGAAGGATGGTTATTTCCATACAGGAGATTTAGGATATCTAGATAAAGATGGTTATCTTTTTGTAACCGGTAGAATAAAAGATATGATAGTTTTAAAAAATGGAAAGAAAATTTTCCCACAAGAATTGGAAATCTTATTAAATGCCTCTCCCCTTATTGAAGAAAGTTTTGTGTATTTATCTGCCAATGAAGAGGAAAAGTTATCTGCGAAATTAGTTTATAGTTTAGATAATGAACTATTAAAAGGAAAAAATGAAGAAGAAGTTTACACACTTTTAAAAGAAGAAGTAAAAAAAGTAAACACACAAACGCCTTCTTATAAATATATAAAAGACTTTCAAATAACCACCACACCATTAATTAAAACCACGACTCAGAAAATAAAAAGACATGAAGAAATGAAACATATTTAAAATAATCCCTCTATGATACTCAAAACCTACCATAGAGGGACTTATTTATAATAAAGTAAAAAATATTTTTTCTATTCCATAGAAATTATTTTTTCAGTTAACTCATCTATGCTTCCAATTACTCTATGAATACAAGGAAGTTCATAAAAATCAACCGTATTTTCTATCGAAAATGTTTCTTCTTGCGCGCTATATAAATAAATTTTTTTATTTAATGCTAATGCCATTCCTAATTCAATATGTGTCCCACGACCACCAGGTAATACTATAATCACTATATCCGAATCATAAATAG